>JAUWMJ010000327.1 GCA_030613225.1 Desulfobacterales bacterium | reverse complement strand
TTTGATTTCTAATGCTATTTCCGGTTCAATCAGGTTTTGTATGAGCGTACTCCCGAAATCCGTGTCCACTATAAAATCGTATGGGCCATATTCAGTGGAATATTTATCATTCATATTTTTCATATTCTGTTTTAAAAAAACGGCATAACTTTCCACATCCCATGGCAGGGCAGGTGCAACAATCTCTTCAGGACGTTTTTCCTTTATTATGGCTGCACATCCGCCAAATATCATAACAAATATTAATAACGGAAATAGAAGGATTTTAATTCTGCCGCCGGCTGATATTTGTGAAAATATATCTGTCATGTGTTTTATTCACCCCCGAACCAACTCTCCCTCAGGGCTCTTCTCCAAATTAGTTGGAGAAGAGGATTCGAGGAATCCTGGAACCCTGATCAATCGACCAACTCTTTGAGAGATGATCCATATTTTAATTCGTACCCGTTCATGCCCATTCGGAACAAAAAGGTCGCACAATCTACGTCCTGTAAGCGTTCACAGGTGCTGCAGATGTGCATGATCAGGGCGACCAGCTATAGTTTTCTGCTATGCTGGTTGCCCTGATCGCGTGCAGCTGCGGTGCCTGTGGACGCTTACTTTAATTCTGATGTCTACAAGGCATATTTTGGGCAAATGCCTTAAAAATATTATGGAGTAATTTTTCTGTAGAAGGTGCAGATGGTTGAAACACCACCCCCAGAAAAGCTCGTACAGGTATTAGCTTAAACGATTTTACTATATCTTCATCCTTTTCCTCATAATATGGTGATCTTTCTTTTGATTTACTTTCATCGATTTCGCCACTTAATGCCAAAATTCTTTTCTTGAGGTCATAAACATCAACTGAAACACTGATGCGTCTCGTAGCAATCAACACTACATCAATTTTCTTAACAATCGGATTTCCCTTCCAATCCGTTTTTGGTGGAATTTCAGATCTTGGACGTTTCTCCGTTCTTTCGCTAACCTCGTTTTCAATGATACGTACTAACAGAAGATATCTGAACGCGGTTTGACAAGATTCAAGTTTCTTAAGAAAGTCTAAATTCAATTCCCCAGTATATTTATAATCGTAAAGAATTTTCTGGTAAAGTTCTTTCCCTAATCTTTGCACTACTTCTTCAACCGGCAAAATGACAAACTCTTTTCTCACGGATAGAAAACTGTCACTAAGCATATCTGCGTACTTGCTGCTTTCCGACTCATCAAGATCATTGACGGCGGAAACAACGCCGCCAACTACCATTTTCCCGGCGACAATTTCATCATGAGTAAAGCTTTCATCCTGCTTCAAATTGACAATTTCCGGTATCGTTGCACACCCATTGCATATCGTAACAAATATTAATGATAACAGCAGGAGAATTTTAATCCTGGCGCTGGATGATACTTGTGAAAATCGATCTCGCATGTGATTTATTACCAAATTAATTTATGTGCTTTCTCTGTAATTTTGGCGAAAAGAAATACTCAAGTTTCGCTCCAACCGGTTTGTCCGGGTTACAGGTTCTTCAGGCACTTAGCCCTGTCTAGACGATCCATCTCTTTATGGATCGATGCGGTACGCCTTAAAACATAGTTTGATGGCCTGGCCGCGCGGAATCGCTTTGGGTTGGGAAGTACTGCTGCAAGAAGTGCGCATTCCCATCGTGTGAGACGAATGGGAGGTTTTTTGAAAAAGGTTTTGCCGGCCGCCGCTATTCCAAAAACCCCATTGCCGAACTCGGCAACATTAAGATAGACCTCAATAATTCGCTGTTTCGGCCATAAAAGCTCTATTAGAACCGTAAAATAGGCCTCCACTCCTTTTCTTAAGAAACTGCGACCCGGCCACAAATACAGGTTTTTTGCAACCTGCTGGGAAATCGTGCTGGCCCCGCGCACACGTATGCCATTAGCACGCTCTATCCAGGCTTCTTCAATCGACTCACGGTCAAAACCCCAGTGCTCGGGAAACTTCTGATCTTCTGCTGCAACAACGGCAATAGGTGCGTGAAGCGATATTTTATCCAAATCAACCCACCGATAGCGAATCTTAAAATTCTTCGTATCATTCCACCACGCATTAAATTTCTGCTGGAGCATAAAGGAAGTTGTCGGCGGCGAAATCCATCGTAAAGACAAAACAGGAAGGATGGTTATCACCAAAAACACGATGAGTACCCTTTTAAGTACTATCAGTGAAGATCTTAAAAATTTATTAAAATTCCTATAGAAAACCATATTTTTTATATATATTTTGAGCTGATGGTGAAGTTATGAAATCGAGAAACTTTTGTGCGTTTTCAGGGTTAGGGGCGTTTGATAATTTGCAAACATAATAGTTTATCTTGTCTCTTTGATCAATATCTTCACCCGGTTCAACAACATCAAATGCAAGGCCGGACGACTTTGCATGTATTACTTCCGTAGCCCATACCGGTCCGACATGGACAGTCTTTTTTAAAATGCGCAAAGGGGTTTCCCTGTGATGGACAATGGTAAAAATCGTTGTCCCTTCGGCTCTTTTTTCTTCCATTATACGGTGGACAAGATATTTTCCGCCAGCCTGTTTGTACATATCCATAATATGAAAGGCAATATCTTCATTTTCAGGATCCGGCTGGGATATGCGAACATTATCTCCACCCATGTCCAGAACAGATTCTATTTTAGCAGGGTTTCCTTTAGGTACCATAAGGGTTAACCGATTATGCAGGTAAAGGTGATAGTCGTTCTTTTTGATAAAACCGGATTCTTCAAGAATTTTCATCCCTTTTTCATTGACCGAGGTGTAAATATCAGGACGGACATGGAGTGTTTTGTCTTTAAAAACAGCGCCGCTGGATAAAATCTGCTTTAACTCAAGTCCGGGAGGAAGGGTTTCATAGAAAATCTTTTTTACATCCGGGTGCTTATCTTGAAAAGCCAGGATAATTTTCTCCATAGCCATAAACTGGTTTCCTGCCATAAAAAGCACCAGGTCTGCTGAATCTGCAATTTCAAGGTTATGAAGATCGTCCGATCTATCGGCTGGGATTACCGGTAAACCCTTTGAGCCAATTTCAAAACGTCCCCTTTTATCCGATATCTTCGTCAGGCTCAAATTTTAATCCTCGAAATACTACATGTATTCCTGTGGTTAAAATTTTCGCCTTCCTTGATCTCGAACAAAATTGAACATTTTGAAACTAGCTCGGTAATCTATCAAAAAGATCTTTTAAGCACAACGGGATAATTTTCCCTTGACATTATCGTTATACGATATTATATATCGATATCGACTTACGATAATTAATTTGAGGCTTTGAAAGATGATTAGAGAAATAGACTTGGCTTTTATCAAACTCCATATTTTATACCATGCTGCAAATGAAGCAGTATATGGTCTAGGTTTAATCGAGGAACTGGGGCGACACGGCTATAAGCTAAGCCCCGGAACCTTGTATCCGACCCTTGCTAAAATGCAGCAAACCGGTCTTTTAACTTCAACAACGAAAACCGTAAATCACAAGCAACGAAAATATTATCGCATCACACCTTCAGGACTTAAGCAACTTAACAGGCTAAAGGTCAAGATAAAAGAATTGTACAGGGAGGTAGTTGAAAAAAAATGAGTTACCTGATTATCTGCACGGTAGCACTGGCTGTTTCAGGCCTTACCCTTTTTTCGGGATTTGGTTTGGGAACGCTTTTAATGCCGGCATTTGCCATCTTTTTCCCGGTTGAAGTTGCAGTTGCAGCTACAGCCATTGTTCATCTGGCTAATAATATATTCAAGGCAGGTCTGTTCGGAAAAAAAGCCGACTTTCGCATTGTGATAAGATTTGCCCTTCCTGCTGCAATTTTTGCAGCAGCCGGTGCCTTACTGCTCACATATATGAGTACTGTTCAGCCGCTTACCAGCTACACCCTTGTCGGCAGGATCTGCACCATAAGCATTGTCAAACTGGTTATTGCAGGCATGATTTTAATTTTTGCTATTTTTGAGCTGGTTCCGGGCTTTGAAAAACTTGCCTTTGACCCCAAATTCATTCCCTTTGGCGGGGCTGTTTCCGGATTCTTTGGTGGGTTGTCGGGTCACCAGGGCGCACTTAGAACCGCCTTTCTGATTCGTACAGGGCTTGAAAAAAACGCTTTTATCGGAACCATGGTCATTTCAGCGATTGTGGTTGACGTATCCCGCCTCATCATTTACGGCTCAACCTT
>JAUWMJ010000332.1 GCA_030613225.1 Desulfobacterales bacterium | reverse complement strand
TAAAACCGCCGTGTTCGCCGGTTTTGTGATCATAAAGCGGCAAATTTACTTCTTTGCCATTATATATAAGTTCCTTCATGGTTTTAATTAAAAAGGGTATGTCGGTGGATTGCGGGTTATACCCGCTTAATTTCCTGTCCTGTCTTGTTTTACGATCAAGCATGAAACCGTCAAGGGGTATATGCTCGGTTTTGACCCCGTTGTCGTTAAGAAATCCTGTCAGATTTTTACAAAAAGTGGTTTTACCTAATGCGGCAGCTCCGGAGACTGCGAAAACAAAATTGATTTCAGGTGAATACTCTTTTCTTTTTCCGGCAAAATTTCTTTTTATGCATTCTTGAAGGATATGTCTGTTTATTTTTGAGTTGTTAACCATGATAATTTGTAGCTTTAGGTTGAAGACTGAAGGCTGAAGACTGAAGCATGTCAAACATCAATCCCTTCTGCCTCTGTGCCTTCTGCCTGCTTTTCTCTTTAATTTATTTTAACCAGCCGGGTTTTACCGGGTGTAAGATTTATATTCTTTCCCAGTATATTCAATAGAACCTTATTATTTCCTTTTCCAACTGCTGTGACTTTTACTCTCTTTTTTGTGAATTCAAAATTATACCATTGCTTTTTATGGCATATTCTAAAGGCAAGATTGCTCCAGTGCTCAGGCATGTGTGGATTTATTTTAAGGATTTCGCAACTTGTGTCTATACCTGCAAAATATTTCATAACAACGTCAAGTGTGCCCGCCATTACGCCGCAATGTATTCCTTCAATCGTGGTGCCGCCCTGGGTATCAAACATATCGCTTTCCAATGCTTCCATGAACCATTCCCATGGTGTGTCTGACGCGTGAGTATAGCTTGAAATCACTGCGTGCACCACTTTGCTTAGAGTAGAGCCGTGGCTTGTTCTCTTTTCGTAATAATCGTAATTGGCTTTTAAAAGTTCAACAGCATCATCTACGCGGTATCCCAGTTGTCTTAAGATATGGGCTATTTCATCAGGTGAAAGCACATAAAACATCATGAGGGTGTCGGCCTGTTTTGATACTTTATAAAAATCCGGGGAATCTCCTTTGGCTTTAAGGATTCGATCCAGTCTATGAATGTTGTCATATTTTTCACGATAGCCGTTCCAGTCAAATTCTTTCAAATCCATGTACCCTTCGAACTGGCTGATTATATTTTTATCTGATAAGACAACGTTCATCTTATTTGTGATTTCTTTCCATTTTTCTATCTCACGTTTATTAAAATCTGTCTTTTTCGCCAGCCTTTTAAAAGTCTTTTGTTCAAGCCCTTCTACAAGTTCAATAGCTTTTCCAAGGAGCCATACCGTCATAACATTAGTATATGCATTGTCCTTTATTCCATCTTCTTTAGAACCGGGAAGTTTTTCATGAAATTCATCAGGCCCCATTACTCCTGAAATGTGATATTTGTTCGAGCCTTTGTCATATTTTGCAATGCTTGCCCAGAAACGGGCAATTTCAAGCATCATTTCTGCGCCGAAATCTTTGAGGAATTTTCTGTCGTTGGTTTCAAAGACGTATCGCCATACATTGTAAAACACGGCGATAGAGACATGCCTTTGCCTCCTGCTCAAGTCCGGCCCCCACGAATCGTTTTGAGGATTGTAATGCACCTCCTGCGTTTCCTCGGAGCCGTCATCTGCTGTCTGCCATGGAAACATGGCACCTTTGTATCCGTTTTGCTTTGCATACTTTTTTGCTGCGTCAAGGCGTCTGTACCTGTACATTAAAAGCGCACGCGAGATTTCAGGGAAGTGAAGATTATAAAAAGGCAGAATGTAAAGCTCATCCCAAAAGACATGTCCCCTGTATGCTTCGCCGTGCAGCCCTCTTGCAGTTATTCCTGCGTCAATATCTTTATTGTGCAAAGATGCGGCTACAAGTAAGTTGTAGGTGTGCAGGCGGACAGCCTTTTGAGCAAACCTGTCACCGGTAATTTTGATGTCGGCTTTATCCCAGAGCTTTTTCCACGCCTTTTTATGCGGGTCGTATATATCTTTAAAGGATTTAATCTTTGATAAAATTTCCGTGGACGATTTTTTTGGATTTGAGATATTTTTATCAAGAGATGTGTATATGCTGATAAGTTTTTCAACAGTATATGTATTGTTTTCTTTTGCGTTTATTTTTATATCTTCTGCTATATATGCTTTTTCCTGCAAGACACTCTTATCGGCGGCTATCTTATTTTTATTTTCATACAGAGTTGTCTTTGCACTCATAACAATCTGGTATTTTGAACGATTAGTTTGAACGTGCAGGAAAATAAGGTCCTTTGTCTTTGCCGAAGATACACCTGAAAGATGTTTGGAATGCAGGTCGCGGTAGCGGACAACTCCGTCGTTTATTATATTTCCATCAATAGAGGATCGTATGCAAATTGTATCCGAATAGTTGACAGGTGTGATGTCATACTGCATGGCGCAAAGGTGGGGATTTGCCATGCTCGCAAGCCTTTTACTTTTAATCCTTGTAATTCTGCCGAGCCCGTCCTTGCATACTATGGATCTTTCCATCACACCTTCTTTCATGTTGAGGGTGTGGGTATAACTTACAAGCTCCATTTTCAGCGGGCTGATAAACTTTCCGGCTCCTATTGCAAATTCAATTAATAGCCAGTTCGGGCAATTTACAAAGTCGTTGTTATATATATTTCTGCCTTGAATCTTTGTGGGAGGTTTGTTGTATATTCCGGCAATATATGCTCCCGGGTAGTGAGTTTCGGAGGCTTTTTCTCCTTCAAAGCATCCCCTTGTACCCAGATATCCGTTTCCAACCGTTGTAAGAGTCTCCCTTAGCTTCTCTTCTTCAGGTTTAAAACCGTTATAAGTAAGGTTCCAGCCGTCTTCTTTAATCCCTGACTCGAACCAGTTATTTATATCTTTGATGCTTATTTCGCTAAGGTCATGCACTACTATGTCTGCGCCGTTTAGTTTAAGTGCTTCACCTGTATCGTTTCTTGCTATTGCCAGTGTCAGACCGAAATTTCCGTTTCTGCCTGCCTGGACTCCGGAGACTGCGTCTTCAACAACCATGCATTCTCCAGGCAACAGGCCGAGGTTTTCTGAAGATGTTACAAAGATATCGGGATCGGGTTTTCCTTTAAGCCCGAGCTTTTGTGATACATTGCCGTCAACACGCGTTTCAAAAAGGTCTTCGAATCCGGCAAGCTTTAAGATCAACTTGCAGTTTTTGCTGGAAGATGCAACGCCAACTTTGATTCCCTTTTTCTTTAAGGCTTTAACAATTTTTATTGATGTTTCAAACACATCCGGGCCTTCCCGGCGCAAGACTTTTTGAAAGTCGATATTTTTTCTGTTTCCCATTCCGCAAACGGTTTCCCTGTCAGGAGGATCGCTGTATTCGCCAAATGGAAATTCAATACCCCTTGATTTTAAAAAACTCTTTACCCCTTCCATTCTCGGCATTCCGTCAACGTAATGCAGATAATCGCCTTCAAGATCAAAAGGTACAAAAGGCTTATTTTCCCTCTTGGCGATTTTTTTTAAAAAAAGATTAAACATGCTTTCCCAGGCAAGTGCATGGACACGAGCTGTTCCGGTAATAACTCCATCAAGATCGAAAATTGCGCCTTTGAATTTAGTTGAAGTCATTTTTACTCCTTTTTTTGTCTGTACATTATTTCGATAACAATCCATGGCTAAGTCATTTTTAACGGTAACTACTTGAAGCAGCGATATATTTTTGCCAATCTGTTTTCTCTTAAATTCGAAAATCGAAGCACGAAATACGAAACAAATACGAATGACCAAAACCCAAAATTCAAAACATGTCAAACTCTTATAAATATAGTATAAATGCCTGTAATGTTATGGTCAGAGGCGAATAGGAGAGTAGCATGAAAGAAGCCATTAAACACCAAAATCTTAGCAATGAGTTCTACACCTTCGAGAAGTGTTACATTACTGAATTGTCCAACACTCCCGACGACCCAGATGCATCAATCGCGCGGGCGAAAGTGGAGCCTGGAGTAACAACTCGTTGGCATCGGCTTATGGGAACCGCCGAGCGCTACTACAT
>JAUWMJ010000293.1 GCA_030613225.1 Desulfobacterales bacterium | reverse complement strand
AGCAAGCTATTTCGAGGAGTTCGCGATTGAGGATCGGCCAAAGATGGCCTGAAGATGAAATGCGAAAATGTGAAGTTCTTTTTGCGTGAACCCTTAACCGACTGGTTGGACCGGTTTTGTTGCAATATAGTTCAGAAGTAGAGGGCTATAAACGGCGAGCAAATTAAGTCTTTGCCAAAGCCCACTTAATGCCAATATCCCATTCCCTTTTTTTTCAGATACTATGAACAATATAAATGTTATCACACAAGCAACAAAAAAAATGGAATTAAACCATTCCAATCCATTAAATTCGTCAATACCCAATGCCAACAGTGGGTTTAAAAGCAAGAACATGAATCCCAAGCCTGCACTAATGCCGTGAATCTTGCCCGTGTTGGTTTCCTCCATTCCTTTTGGATCTTCAGGATATACCCCTGCCATAATTCCAGCACCAACCCCAAACGCTATGATCCCCCATATGTATAGCCAGTGCTTCCATGTATGATCTATGAATTGCAAGCTTTGGCCGATTCCAAAACAGATAAGTAAAAGACCAAGAGTAATTAGCCACGTTGATGTTTGTTTTTTTACGGGACTCTTGTTTGACCCTAATGTACTTATTGTATCGTGCAACTGGCTATAGTTTGGATACCGTCTTGAAATAACGGCTGGAATTATGAAATCGCTTATTACAGCTGTAAACCCTAATAAAAGGATTGTATTGAAAAAAGTGTCATTCAAATTTGTAACCTTAAATTTTAGAGGTCCAACGGAAAACTCGTTGGCGGCGATTAGTCGTCCACTGAATTGTATCGTTCTGTGATTTCTGACCTGGCATCGTAATAAAACTGATCCGCCTGTTTTTGGTCTCTCTTAAAAACCCGGTAAACAACCATTGGGTTTTTAATGAAATACCAATCGCCAAATTGGTCAAATTTCCTGCATGATGTTATAATGTGGGCCTTGCGTATTGTGCAATAACGCTTTCCACGATCATTTCCATATCTTTTCAAACGTTTACCAAAATCAATATCTTCGACGCAAGCCAGCTTTTCATCGAAGCCCCCAATTGCCTCATAGTCTTTTCTTAAGCACCAGAACATTCCAGCACTCACGCCGTGCCATAAAACAAAGGGTGCCACAACCAACAGGCTGCAAAGTATCCCGGGAGATATTCTTTCCGGAACGATCTTAACACCACCACCGATATATTTTCCCGAATCCAGTTTTCGCAGTACCTCTATCAGCATATTCGAGGTCATTTGGCTATCAGCGTCTATTGTAACGAGGATATCACCTTTGGATGCTTCAGCCCCCTTGTTTCGGATACGGCTCAAATTTCGGGAGTCCTCAGTTATAACCCTTGTACCAAATTGAGTAGCAATTTCTCCGGTTCTGTCAGTGCAACGGTTGAGCACCACAATATGCTCAACTGCTTCGGACACCTCTTTTGCTGCAGCTTTAACGGAGCATAGGCATTTCTTTATAAATAGTTCTTCATTGTGAGCTGGAGTAATTACTGAAATCATTTTACCCCCACCGAAGCGCGCATGACTCGCGGGGAAAGCGGGCAGGCTTTTCCCATCGGTTGTCCATGCGCTTGTTATGCCTTAATTACATCCGGTTAAAGCGCACTTATTTTCGCAACATGCTGATAATATAGAATATGTAAAACTATAAAAATCCGACTCAGCCATTTTATTCCATTCTAAAAACCCTTCTCACCTAAAACTGGAGCGTTTTTTCAGAAGGGAATAAAAGGATTTTACAGTTATGGATAAGCAAAGTAGGATTGTTTCTCACTTCGTATTCCACCGGTATTTATTAAAAAACCGTAGCAGTTTCTGCCGGTATCCGTATTCAAATTGGTTGTCTGTAAACACCTGCAAATGCTTACATCCTTTGATTATCCATAGGTATTTGGGTTCATTTGCCTTTTCATACAGCCACTCACTGTGGTGATATGATACAAAAGAATCCTGGGTACAATGGATCAATAGAACAGGAATCGGTGAAACCTGGTCTATGAATTCACCAGGGCTGTGAGAATTTGTAACTGAAAGAAAAGAGATCAGCCGTATCTGTATGGGAAGGCAGGGTATATTTCCTATCTTTTTCCGAACAGTTGAGATCATCTTATCCTGTGCCTCCTTTCTGTAAGAATAAAAAGCTCCTTCAACAGCAATTGCGCGTATTTTGGGAAAATCGTTTTTTGCCATAGCTACAATGGCATTAGCTCCGCCAAGACTTTGACCAAAGACAAACACATTGTCGTGATCAATATCTGGTTTTGACATTATATACTCAATCGCAGCGACGGAATCTTCATAAATTCCTGGTCGAGAAGGAATACCCTCAGACTGACCATACCCTCGATAATCAAAGGTAAAGACGTTAAAGTTTTGCAATGGGAGCCAGCAAATTTGCTTGAAATAATATGTCAGATTTGCAAAATTACCGTGAAAATGTATTACTGTCCCGACAGCATCTCCCACAGCCGGAATAAACCAGCCGTGTAACATAGTGCCATCTTTACTTTTGAAAAACACCTCTTCGTATTGAAGGCTGAATTTATCAGGCGTTTCGTAGAGGGTTTGATTGGGCTTGTAAAAACTGCTGTTAAAACAGCCGGAAAGAAGTGGTAGTGTCATCACACCAATGAACACTAAAAGGATATTTTTACGAGCCAATTTCAAAACGTCCCCTTTTGTCCGATATCTGCGTCAGGCGCAAATTTTAATCCTCGAAATACTACATGTATTCCTGTGGTTAATCCGCCTCAGGCGGATCGCCTTTCTTGATCTCGAACAAAATTGAACATTTTGAAACTGCCTCTTACTATTTATAGTTCGCACTGTTCGGGTTAAGGAAATGATATAAATCTTCAGCGGAATAAACATAATGCTACTATCCATCGCATATCATCTATACCCTATCTAAACTTCGTTGAATATGGACATTTTTTGGGACGGCCATTTCTTCGCCAAGTTGTACCGCAATACTGACGGCTGAAAGGGATTTTTCAGTTGTCCCGAAAGTAATTGAAGCCTTTATCCTATATTCCCGCAAAGATTTTGCTGAAAAATTTCACAAATGGCCAAATTGCTCCACCCAGAATGGATACCCCTGTAACTCGCCCGAATATTATTAATCCGATGAGGATAAAGGGACCATAGCGCTCCAGAAAATAAATTATCTCTCTGTAGTTGTCTGGTAAAAGCCCGGATAATATTTTTGAGCCATCTAAAGGGGCAATCGGAAGTACGTTGAAAATAGCCAGGGCCAGATTAATTTGCAAGCTCATAAAAACCATAAATATAAGCAAACCCATAACTGAATGCTGGTCAGGCGCTTCGGCCATTAATAAAAGAAGTCTTAGAAAAATACCACTTATAAGCGCTAATACCATATTCGCAAGAGGACCTGCTGCGCTGATCCAGAGCATTTCTTTTTTAGGGTTTCTCAAGCGACTAGGATTCACCGGTACAGGCTTAGCCCATCCGAAATGTACAAGGAAAATCATGATCGTACCTAACGGGTCTAAATGTTTTAGTGGATTCAGGGTTAAACGGCCACTTTGCTTTGCAGTATCATCTCCATACATATTGGCAACATAAGCATGCGCATACTCGTGAAAAGTTAATGCCAGCAAAACCGGCGGAGCAATTAGTAAAAGCGTTTTTATTTCCATTTATTTTCCTTACTCAATCAGCAAATGTCATGGCTACCGGCCAATCCGGCAGTCACGACTTTAACAGAAAGCTTTTAGATTTTAGGTTTTTTAACAAGCAGGTATTGTGTTACGAGTTTCGGGTTACGAGTTACGTGTTGCGTGTTGTTAATCGGAAATAATCCCTTTTTCATAACCGGTAACGCGTAACCAAATGCCATTAACTTAAGCGATTATTGATTATTGAACCGCAGAATATCGAACAAGGAATATCGAATTTCGATGTGTTTTTCCTTACTTCTACGGTTCGATATTTCTTGTTCGATCCAGCTTCGCTAAAGCTTCAGACTACGCTTTAAAGCTTCGACTTGACAAGACGCCGAGACACGTATTCGATATTCAAAACACCTTTCTCCCGCACCTCGCAACCTGTAACTCGCAACGTGTGGCGTTTACGATGCAACCCCTTACAGGGGTAATCAAGGCCGGGCCCTCTGGATCCGGATATTTACTTCCCACAAGATTTCCGACATTTATGGTTTGTGGGGCTAAGACACACTCTGCACCTGTCGTCACTGCACAACTGGCAATAAAAGCAATCCTTGCATGGATGCTTCTTGAGGCTCTCATGCTGTTTTTCAGGAACATATATTTTTCCCTTTAATCCTGGCACTTTAACAAATTGCATAATTAACCTCAGGCGATAGTTGAATAAGTCGGTGTTATACTGGTGATCGGTTTTTATTCTAACCAGTAAAGGATCTCCTCCTGCGCTGTTCGCTCGGTCTTAAATTGGTTTATCTGTGCATCCATTTTAGCAAATTTACTACAGGAAGCGCTTCTTGTCCACATGTATCTCACGTCAGCGGCTGATTGGATCGAATTAATTCCCAAAAAATGCCTGGTTTTAAAAAATCATATTTTGGAGGA
The DNA here is from genome assembly GCA_030613225.1 of Desulfobacterales bacterium. The sequence continues at coordinate 147 of JAUWMJ010000293.1, read as the reverse complement.
GGACTATTATCGAGATTAAAAGTTCACCGTTGTTTTAATACTGATATAGAACTGTAACTTTTCATTGTTATCGTTATCATCTTTTCGATCCCGGTCTTCCCGGTCGAATGCATAGACGACACCGATTCCCGGTGAGATCGGCAAGAA
>JAUWMJ010000099.1 GCA_030613225.1 Desulfobacterales bacterium | reverse complement strand
CTGAACTTTAGGGATTCGCGTCGATCCTCCTACAAGAATTACCTCATCTATATCACCTGGTTTCAAGTTTGCATCTGCAAGAGCTTGTTTGCACGGGCCTTCAGTTCTTTGAATAATGTCATCCATGAGCTGCTCTAATTTGGACCTGGTGAGCTTCATTAGAAGGTGTTTAGGACCCGAGGAATCAGCGGTAACAAAAGGAAGGTTTATCTCGGTTTCCATTGTGGTCGAAAGTTCCATTTTTGCCTTTTCAGCAGCCTCTTTTAGCCTCTGTAAGGCCATCTTGTCGTTTCTGATATCGATTCCCTGGTCCTTTGTAAACTCGTCTGCAAGATAATCAATAAGACGAAGGTCAAAATCCTCACCACCAAGATGAGTGTCGCCATTTGTTGCCTTGACTTCAAAAACCCCTTCGCCTATTTCGAGTATGGATATATCAAAGGTACCGCCACCAAGATCGAATACAGCGATCTTTTCCTCCTTTTTTTTGTCCAGCCCATATGCAAGCGATGCAGCGGTCGGTTCGTTTATAATCCTTAAAACATTAAGACCTGCAATCTTTCCTGCATCTTTGGTTGCCTGGCGCTGGCTGTCATTAAAATAGGCAGGTACCGTAATAACGGCATCCGTAACTTTTTCTCCCAGATATTCTTCGGCCGTTTTTTTGATATTGGCCAGAATAAAAGATGATATCTCTGCAGGACTGTTTTGTTTACCCCTCAAATTAATACGGATATCACCATTGCTTGCCTGTTCAAGCTTGAAAGGAAGTATTTTAATATCGCTTTGAACCTCAGGTGATGCGTACTTTCGGCCGATAAGTCTTTTTACAGCAAAAACCGTATTTTCCGGATTGGTAATAGCCTGCCGTTTTGCAATTTGTCCTACCAGTCGCTCGCCACTTTCAGATACGGCAACGATGGAAGGTGTTGTTCGTCCACCTTCGGGGTTTGTGATAATTTTCGATTCACTCCCCTCCATAATCGCCACACATGAGTTTGTGGTACCGAGGTCTATTCCTATTATTTTACTCATCTGATTTCCTCCTCGCTTTTATATATAATTTATTTATTCTATTTTTAAAACCACGTCCTTCCCCGCTTGACGGGATCTTCGACGGGCGTGGATTCTTTACTTTTTTCTTCTTCCTTCTATCCCTTTACTCTTAATTATCCTCTGTTTTTGCCTTTGGTGCGGCAACTACAACCATGGAAGGTCGAAGCAGCCTGTCGTGGATTAGATACCCTTTCTGTAATTCAGTTATAACTGTATTTTCAGAATAATCCTCTGTCTCTTCCTGCATCATGGCCTGATGAAAATTCGGGTCAAAGGGCTGCCCTATAGATTCGATGGGCTTTACATTAAATTTCTCAAAGACTTTCAGTATCTCTTTGAGTGTCAGGTTCACTCCGTCAGCCATGCATTTATCATTGCTGCTGTTTCCGTTTGAAGAATTTAAAGCCCTCTCAAGGTTATCGACTACCGCAAGCATCTCCTTTACCAAGGACTGATTTGCATACTTTCTGAAATCGTCCATTTCGCGGGCAGAGCGCTTTTTGTAGTTTTCAAATTCAGCGGAAACTCTCAAAAAGCGATCATACGTCTCTTTCGCCTCCTGCTTTGCAGTTTCAAGGTCTGCCTGGACTTCTTTTAACGGATCCCCGGCAGCATCTTTTTTCTCTTCCCCTGAATTGCTTTTTTCGAAAACTATGTTATTGTCACTGGTCTTTTCAGGTTCCGTTTCAATTTTTATCTTTTTTTTAGCGGCCATAAACCGATATATTCTCCTGATAATTTTAAATAATTTTTTATTGTTAAAGCCGAGCCAATGTTGATAAAAAATAATACTATATAAGGCAATGTCAAGGTGGCGAGACCTTTGAAAAATGGTAATTTTTGTTCGAGTTCAAGGAAAGCGATCCACCTCAGGCGGATCAACCACAGGAATATATAAAATATTTCGAGGATTGAAATTTGAGCCTGTCGAAGCGAAGCGTAGATCCCGCTAATCGGGAACGCAGAAATCGGGCAAAAAGTGCCGTTTTGCAAAGGTCTCGTGGCAATTGAGGCAGGCAAAACTGCAAGATTGGTTGTGCACCCTCCTTCGAATTTTCTTATGAAAAATGCAAACCATCAATAAGACCGGAATCAATCCACGACACAGACTGCATCACTTATCGCTGCTTCCTTCCGGACCTGACGAAGTTCGTGACCGTCTGTTACGTGGTGGCCGGTCAAATGGATTGCAAAATTACATTATAAAACCCTAAAGAGGGAATTCAGCCCCGCATAAAGCGGATTTCGGGAAAAGGGCACCGCTAACTCCCCGCCTAGCACAACCATCTATTTAACATAAACAATATTTTCTGTTTTTCAAGAGAAAAAGAGATATTGTATCATTAATATTTGAAATTATTCTAAAGTTTTTCCGTAAAATGCTGATATTATATTTGTACACACCATCAACTTTGATGAACTCGTAAAAAGTCGAATTCATCAGGTTTTAGGTTTTAAGTTTTAGGTTTTATGTTAATGATATTATCCGTTTTAACAGAGACTTAAAACCTAAATCCTAAAACTTAAAACGTGTCGTAAAATGTTGTATTTATGTTCCTTATTGCGTGCTTAGGATTTCGAATTTCCGCCGGAAAAAAGGAGTTTTCGTTCATACACTAATTACAAGGATTAAAATTGTGGCGGATTATATTGAGGCAAAAAAATCTCGTTTGAAATATTACCAAAAAATTCCTCTTTATTATCAAACTAGGGAAAGAAAACTTGTATTGTACAAGCCGGTGGGAAAAACAATAGAAGAAGTACGGCTTGAAAAAGAGCTGGTGCCTGGCAAACTGTATATAAAGCAGGAGGATAAAATCAAGGGTATTCAGGAAATCCAGAAAGTATTCAACAGGCAGCTAAGCGAGGATGTTCGTTCCAATAACCCGGAAAAAGTTAAAGAAACACTTGTAAATATAGTACAGGAAACACTGGCAGAACCAAGAAGCGGGAGCCTTGAAGGTGTTTCAGAAACAGTAAATATTCTGATAAACGAATATACTAAAGATAGAGATGTAATAAAAAACTTGCTGATTGTATCTAAACAGAATTATTCAACTGTTATACATTCAATTAATGTTATGGCCATTGTTCTTGGTTACGCTAATTTCATTGATTGTTCTCTTTATGAAAAAAAAATATTGGGGTTAAGCGCACTTTTGCATGATGTTGGAAAAACAAAAATAGATACAGCTCTTCTGACAGCTCCAAGAAAATTAACTGATGAAGAATTTATCGAAATTAAGCAACATGCAATCAGAGGGTATGATATTTTAAGCAAATGCAATTTCGGTTATAAAGAGATTGCGCTCACAGCCCTGCAGCATCATGAAAAACTGGATGGAAGCGGCTATCCTCATGGAATAACCAGTATAGAGAAAACAGCACAAATAGTAGGCTTTATTGATTGCTATGAAGCACTTACAAATGATGACAGGCCATACAGAAACGCAATGACTCCACTAAAAACCCTGAAGCTGATTAAACAGGATGTTGAATCAGACAAGTTCAGCAGAAATCTTTTTGAAAAATTTGCCTACAGTCTTTTATAGCATTATTTTTTTGAAGTAGTACCTGAATTTTGCACGAGTCGGAGGCTTTCATATGCAAGACGCACACCTTAATAATATAAGATAAGACACGTGGATCCCGCTATGCGGGAGCATCTAAGGGCTCCTTAACGCTTAGCCTGCAGTGTATCTTCATCTATAACGATAACCAGGCATTCGCTCTCCTCTTTTCCGGCATTTTGCCCTCTATGTGGAGTAGATGGGTCAAAATGAATGGCATCACCTGCTTTGAGCCTTATCTTTTCCTTGCCATACACAAGATCCATTTTTCCTTTTAAAACCAAAAGGAATTCTTCTCCAGGATGGTCGAATAATTTGTTCGGTTCTTTTTCGATTACAGGATATCTGACTATAAAGGGCTCTATCAAATGCCTGGACTTAAGACTTGTAAGGGAATAGTAGGTAAAGCCTGTCTTTGTGCCCCTTCTTATAACCTGTTTTCGTTCATTTTTATAAGTTACGGCATATCCTTTCTGATCTGTTTCATCTTCTTCGAAAAATATACCGATAGGGACTTCCAGACCACGGGCAATCTTGGACAAAGTGGCGATGGGAGGAGAGACCTGGCTATTTTCTATTCGAGAGAGCAAACCCTTGGAGAGGCCCGTTGCATCGCCTAACTGCGCCAATGTTAATCCCTTGTTTTTCCTGATTTCGTGAATCTTATCTGCTATTTTTTTTTCAAGCATAATTAAGCTCTTTAAACATTTTTTCTTTAATTAAACTTTATCGTTCCATTGTCAAGGACAATTTTTTTAGGTTTTGCACGATAGATGTCGTCATAAATTTGACTTTTTATGAGTTCATCAATATTAGTATTGACTAAAAGTTTATGAATTCGTAAGAAATCAAATTCATTAAAACTTAATTCGCAACCTGGACAAACAAAAACGTAACCGTTCAAGGGTTCAGCGTTCAGAGGTTCGAAGCTCAATGCAAACCCGCCTGCCATCCGTCGAGCAGGTCTCAACCGTTGATACGTTAGACCTGAACTTGGGTTGAAAAAACAACCCTGAACCTTTGAACCTTGAACCCGTGAACTGCTAACAAAAAACTTAATAGATTGTTTTTACGATTAAAAAAAATTAAACCAATAGAATGATACAACTAATAAAAGGTTTTAAAGATATTCTTCCAGGCGAAGTTGAAATCCGGCAGCGGATTGAAAAGGTTGCCAGGTCTCTTTTTGAGGATTTCGGTTTTAAGGAGATCCGTATTCCGATCTTAGAACGCACCGAACTTTTTGCAAGGAGTATTGGTGAAGATACCGATATTGTTGAAAAGGAAATGTACACTTTTCCCGATCGTAAAGGGGAGCTAATAACTCTCCGGCCGGAAGCCACTGCTTCCGTTGTGCGATCTTATATTCAACACAAATTATATGCAAAAGACCCTGTTCAAAAATTATATACAATCGGCCCGATGTTTCGCAGGGAAAGACCGCAAAAAGGAAGATACAGGCAGTTTTACCAGATAAATGCCGAGGTGTTCGGCGTCGGCTCGCCGTTGATTGATGCCCAGCTAATCATGATGCTGGTGACCCTTTGCGACAGGCTCTCGGTAACGGATGTGACACCTGTTATCAACTCTCTCGGGTGCAAGGACTGCCGTCCTGGTTTTAAAGCGGCACTTTCCGATTTTCTTTCTACTGTGTCAGAAGATCTTTGTTCGGATTGCCGGAAGAGACAACACCGAAACCCCCTGAGAGTCCTTGACTGCAAGGTACCGTCATGCCGCAAAGTGCTGACGGATGCGCCTTCTATCCTTGATTATCTTGGAACCGATTGCAGGCAACAGTTTGAACTCCTGAAAGAGACCCTTGAAAAGCTTAACGTACCCTATGAAGTTGATAAAAATCTCGTCAGGGGACTCGATTATTACACACGGGCTACTTTTGAAATCCAGACCGGTTCATTAGGTGCCCAAAGTGCCGTTGCCGGTGGCGGTCGTTATGATGGTTTGGTGAAAGCCCTTGGCGGGCCGGATATCCCTGCAACCGGTTTTGCTATCGGCTTTGACAGGCTTGCCGAAATTTCCGGCCTAAATCGATCTGATTTTATCAGAAAACCGGATATTTTCATTGCAGCATTAGGGGAAGAAGCTCAAACTATAGCCTTTGAATGGACCTGCAAGCTTGGTCTTCAGAAAGTTCAAACAGAAATGGATATGGAAAACCGAAGCTTGAAAAGCCAGATGAAGCGGGCAGACAGGCTCGGAGCAAAATTCGTACTCATAGTGGGAGAAGATGAACTTGAGAAAGGTGAAGTTATTCTGCGGGACATGACGACCAAAGAGCAGGTGTCGGTTCCCCTGGAAAACCTGGTAGAAAACGTTATTAAAAAAGTCAATCGGTAATACTGATAAAATTTACCACTGAATTTCATCCCACTAAAAACAGGACTGAATTTTGATTTTTAGTATCTGTGAAATTTCCGTGAAAATGCGCCTGCCCTGTGGAATCCCGAAGGGTTATTCCTCCGGGGTGGTAAAAAGTAAAAAAGGAGTTAATTAATTGTCGGATACACTTGGAGAAATGAGAAGGACTCACACCTGCTGCGAATTAGGGGCTGATGATGTCGGCAAAGAAGTTGTACTCATGGGCTGGGTACAGCGCCGGAGGGATCACGGCGGAGTTATATTTATAGATTTGCGGGACCGGGAAGGTATTACACAGGTTGTCTTTAATCCTGATGTAGACAAAAAGGTTCATGAAAAAGCCCATGTTATTCGAAATGAATATGTGCTGGGAGTGCGGGGAAAGGTTGACAACAGGCCGGATGGGATGATCAATCCAAAACTTAAAACCGGTGAAATCGAGGTTCTTGTTACCCAGCTTAAAATCTTAAACGTTGCCCAAACCCCTCCTTTTTTAATCGAAGATAAGGTTGACGTGTCAGAAACGATCCGCCTTCAATACCGGCATCTTGACCTGCGCCGACCCAGGCTCCAGAATAATATTATTTTAAGACACAAGGCATCAGCCTCATTGAGAAATTATCTGAACAACTCAGGATTTCTTGAAATAGAAACGCCTTTCTTAACCAGGAGCACACCAGAGGGAGCAAGAGATTATCTTGTGCCAAGCAGGGTAAACCCGGGACAGTTTTACGCTCTGCCCCAGTCTCCCCAGATATTCAAGCAGCTTCTGATGATATCCGGGTTTGACCGCTATTATCAAATCGTTCGGTGCTTCAGAGACGAAGATCTGCGGGCTGACCGCCAGCCGGAGTTTACTCAGATTGATATGGAAATGTCCTTTGTGGGCGAAGACGATATCATGGCGGTTTCCGAAGAAATGATGAAAGCCCTTTTTAAGGACGTGCTGGATATAGATCTTAAACCACCCTTTACGCGGCTGACTTATGACGAGGCTGTTGGCCGTTTTGGACTGGATAAGCCGGATACAAGATTCGGTCTGGAGCTGAAAGACATCTCTGATATTGTAAAAGATTCGGGGTTCAAACTCTTTGCCGGTGTTGTAAAAAAAGGTGGTATTGTTAAAGCCCTTAACGCAAAAGGATGCATCAATTTTTCCCGGAAAGAAATTGATGATTTAACTGAATTCGTTGCTGTTTACAGGGCAAAGGGGCTTGCCTGGATAAAAGTCCGTGAGAATGAATGGCAGTCACCCATTGCAAAATTTTTTACAGATGATGAAAAAGCCGCCCTGGCCAGGCGAATTGAAATGGAACCAGGCGATCTTGTATTTTTTGTGGCAGACCAGCCAAAAATCGCAAATGAAGCCCTCGGGCAGCTGAGAAACCTGCTTGGAAGAAAACTCGGCCTGTTAGACGAAAGTTTGTTCAACTTTGTATGGATAACTGAATTTCCTTTGCTGGAATATGACGAAACCGGAAAAAGATTTCAGGCACTGCATCATCCATTTACAGCACCCCTTGAAGAAGACTATGGTATGCTTACAGACGATCCCCTTAAAGTAAAATCACGTGCCTACGATCTTGTTTTAAACGGCTCTGAAATCGGGGGCGGCAGCATACGTATTCATCAAAAAGATGTTCAGGAGAAAGTTTTTGAGGCATTGGGTTTAAAGCCTGAAACCTATGAGCAAAAATTCGGCTTTCTTCTTTCTGCCCTGGAATCCGGCGCTCCTCCCCATGGCGGCATTGCCTTTGGTTTCGACAGGCTGGTTATGCTCCTGTGCGGGCAGTCTTCTATCCGCGATGTTATAGCCTTTCCAAAGACCCAGAAGGCTGCGTGTCTTCTAACGGATGCACCTTCTGAAGCCGACAAGGCCCAGTTGGAGGAATTATATCTAAAGGTAAGCAAACTTACCGAAAATTAAAAAGCATTCCGGCCCCTTGCCTTTTATACAAAAAGTCCGGCTTTTCGACCGGGCTTTGTTTTTTCAAGACCGTTAAAGCGATGATCTGACAACATATAATACCGTGCTGCTTATCATTCCTGTTATAAAGGAAATATAGGCCAACCTGACAAAACGATATTTTTCCCGCGCCAGATATTGGCCCATAAGATAGATTTCCTTGATTTGCGTTTTGTAGGCTTCTTCATGATCATTCATGACCTTTTCCATGGCATGCTCAAAATCATAATAATCCATTTTGGTAAAGGAACCAAAAAATAACAGATTAAAGGATGGATCTTCCGGATCTATCGTTTTACTCGGACCTTTTTTACCCAGCTTTTTAGGCATGGCCGCATAGGCAGCCAGTAAAACAGTCAAAATACAAAACCCGATCATGGTCAAAGCAGCCGGCTGTAACCGCGGATCGTCCAGGAAACGGATAGATAGTGGAATTAAAAGGGCCGCTACGGTTAACATCATATTGGCTTTCATGTCGGCCATGGAACTCAACTGGACATGATGGGCACGTGTTTGGCGGATCATATGGTCCAGATGCACTGCCGGTTGTCGTATTTCCATCGAAATCATCCCTCCTTTCAATCAGTAATTCAAAAAGATCGCTGAATTATCAGCCGGAGAATAGCGAACAGAAATATAAACGAAAGGCAATTGTATATCAATAGAATAATGTGAATTTGCTTTATGCATACGAGGCAGTTTCAAAATTTTGTATTAATTTAGCTTATTGAAAAACATGCCCAGGTGAGCATTCAAAAGCATCTACCCGTTCCAC
>JAUWMJ010000232.1 GCA_030613225.1 Desulfobacterales bacterium | reverse complement strand
CCTTTTAAGCCATTTTGCAAGCCACTTGACGCTTACTTTTTCACCAACCCGGCTAAGTACCGGGGCGATACTTTCCGGCCTGTTAAAATCTGCCAGCTCATGGCAACCGCGGCAGCCCTTTTCCATATAAAGATTCTTGCCGCGGCTAAGGACCGGGGCCTGGGGAAATGTGATGTGATCCGGTATCTGTTCATTATATGGATGACACTTGGTGCATGATGATTCAACCAGTTTTCCACGTAAAAGGGGACGATTCCAGTGGGCTGTTTCTCCATGACCCGTCTCAACCGTCAGGCCCATGCCGTCCCCGTCATGACAAAGTGTACAGCCGAAAGTTTTGACCGGATGAGTTTTAAGAAAATCGGCAGGATGTTTGCCAAAAGGCCCTTTAATTTGTGCAAATGCGGCTTTTTCCATGCCGCCATGGCAGGTCAGACAGCGGTCTGCACGTTTAAGATCTTCGATCCATAACTGGTCGATTTTAGCACTTCGCTTGCTGTTTAATTTGATCTGCTGATCCAGCAGCCGTGCCTGCACTTTCAGTTTCTCTAATTCCTGGTCGGAGGCGTCCTTTTTTTGACTTTCCACCAGGTTTTTCTTTTCAAGAAGCAATTTTTTTTCAACACCCTTGAATTCAGTTTGAAACGTCTTCCATGGATGATCGATTTCACGTATGATGGTCCATCCCGTGGCTGCGAGGAGGATGATCCCGAAAAAAAGAAGTAAGATTGTCTGAATCGGTTTAAGTTTCATTTTTTGCTATATATTAAAAAAAGGTGTTATGAGAACGTATTTAATGTTGAAAAGAACACGCAACCCGATTTTAATCGGGACAAAAAGCATGGTGAGCAGCAAAAAAACGATGATCATGTACCTGATTGTCCCCAGGCGTTGCAAAAGTCCTTTAAAGATGATCGTTGGCAGCATGGACCCCCCTATGAAATAGAGTCCTAAAAGCGGCACGCCGGCAAACCATGGAAAAGACCATAAGGCCTCACCAGCGTGTTTGGCCACTTCCCATGATTCCCACGGCCAGTAGAAATTCCAGCTGGGCCCCCTTAAAAAAGTGCCTACGATAATCAGCACAAACCACAAAAAGAATCCGAACAGGAAAATGACGGCGGCCTTTTTTCTTTCTGAAAGACGATATTCTCCTGAGATGCGATTGTTCACATCGATATAAGGAATGACCATCAAACCCACGAGAATAAGATTCGGAATCACGACACCTGCAAGCCAGGGATCGAAATAGACTAAAAGTTCCTGCAGTCCCAAAAAATACCATGGCGCTTTGGCGGGGTTTTCGGTCCAGGAAGCGTCTGCCTCGGCACGCAACGGGGCATCTACTAAAAGGGACCATGTAATAAGCAGCACCACGACAGCGATGACCGCTAAAAGTTCCTTGAATACGAGGTCCGGCCAGACAAATTTACCGTCTGTTGTTTCCTTTCCCCCGGCAGGGGCGGCGCCCTCCACCAGGGCCAGGACCCTGAGCCTTTCTTTTGCAGGTTTTATTTCTTTTTCCATGTTACGGTATCTCTAAGGTAAAAATTAAATTGGTTGTAACCGTTCACAGGTTCAGGGTTCAACGTTCAGGGTTAAGGACAAGGACAAAATTGAAGACCCGAAGTTCTCGTAAAAAAAATGCTGGTTTTCCACATAATTGCCAATGCGCCGCCAATTTTCAGATTGGGAATGACGAAGCAGGGCGCTACTCACATAAATACGCCTCCAAAATGGAGGTCGGGGACAAGAATGCAACCTTTGAACCCCTGAACCTTTGAACCGTGAACGGTTACTAAAATAGTTGCTGTGTTAATCATGACAAACAGATACTTTACAATATCGAATATTATATTTATAACAATCGCCGTTTATTTCAGCATCAGTGGTTTTTATAAAGTAGCAACATACAGGTTTGATCCTGTTTCCCCTCCCAGGGTTGCAGGCGACAGGCAGATATCATCTGTGGAAGATGAAACCAGCCATCCCTTGAGTTATTATCAGCCAATAGTTGAACGTAATCTTTTTAACACAAATAAAGATGCGGATTCAAAACCGGTTTCGATTAAAATAGAAACACTTAAACAGACGGAATTAAACCTGAAACTCTGGGGAACGGTCACAGGCTTAGCCGGCCGGCCATATGCTGTTATTGAAGAAGCAAAAGGGAGGCAGCAGAACCTTTACAGAGTAGGAGATACGGTTCAGAATGCAACTGTCAAGATGATTCTAAGAGAAAAAGTCATACTTAGCGTAAATGGACAGGACGAAATTCTGGAAATAGAGCATGTCCGTAGCCTTGCAGGAAGAAGAAGGCCCCCTAAAACAGCAAGGAAATCGCGGCGACAAAACATAACCTTAAAACGTTCTCAGATAGAAAGTTCTATTAATAATGTAAATGAATTAATGAAACAGGTGAAAATACGGCCCCATACTGAAAACGGACGGGCCGCCGGCCTTATATTATCCAGCATACAGCGGGGTTCTATCTTTCGGAGGATGGGACTTAGAAGCGGGGATGTAATAACCGGTGTTAATGGAAGCAGTATTGTATCAGTGGATGATGCCCTGAAAATATACGAAACCATGAAATCATCTTCCAGCATGTCGATAGAATTAAAAAGAAGGGGCCGAAATAGAATAATTGATTATAATATTGAATAATTTTAAGAAATTGATTATACTTGCTTGTTGTAAAATCAGGATGGAAGGGCGGGGTATTGATTTACTCAGGCAAAGCCAATTATCTCTGACCACGCCCATCGAAGATCCCGTCATGCGGGGAAGGACGTGGTTTTAAAAATTGAACAAACCGAAAATGCACCTGAAAAAAATGAAATCATACTGCAAAATATCAAAAGTCATTATCTTTTTACTTATTTCTATTTTCCTTGTCTCGTTTGCTTGTTTGTCATTTGCCGAAACAGGCAAAAACATTAAGGGCACAGGAGAGTTAAAGGAAAAAGCAGAATCCAAACGATTCATTTCAATAGATTTTAACAACGTTGATATAAATGTTTTTATTAAGTTTATCAGTGAGCTGACCGGAAAAAATTTTGTTATAAATAACAAGGTCAAGGGAAAGGTAACAGTTATTTCTCCTTCCAAAATTTCCGTAAAAGAGGCTTATAAAGTCTTTGAGTCTGTGCTGGAAGTCCATGGTTATGCCACGGTAAAAGCCGGCAAAGTAATCAAAATCATTCCATCCCCTGAAGCCCGTACCAAGAATATTGAAACCTTGCTAAAAGAAAGCGCGGCTTCCCCTGAAGACAGGATTATTACTCAAATAATAACTTTAAAATATGCTAACGCTTCTGAAATAAAGAAGCTTTTTGCCCCTCTGATTTCAAAAAGCAGCGTAATTCTTGCCTATTCTCCGACAAATATGCTGATTGTCACCGATTTCCATTCAAATATCAAGCGATTGATTCGAATTTTAAAAGCTATTGATGTAACAGGAATCGGCCATGAAATTTCCGTTGTCCCCCTTGAATTTGCAGACGCAGGAAAACTTGTAAAGATTTTAAGTTCTGTTTTTCAGCCGAAAAAAGCGGCCAGAAAAGGAGCATCGGAAAGAACAATAATGTTCATCGCTGATGAGCGGACAAATACAATTGTTCTGCTAGCCAGCGAGGTTGACAGTTTAAGAGTCAAGAGCCTGATAAGTATGCTTGACAAACCGACGCCTAAAGACAAAGGAAAAATCCGTGTCTATTACCTGGAACATGCCACAGCCGAAGAACTGGCCAAAGTTCTTCAGGCGCAGACATCCGGCAAGAGCAAAACTACGGCAAAGGGAGGAAAAGCCCCTCTTCTTTCAGGCCAGGCAACAATAACGCCTGATAAAGCAACAAACAGCCTTGTCATAATGGCAGACAACGAAGATTACCAGGTTCTTGAAGAGATCATAAAAAAACTCGATATTCCAAGGGCAATGGTTTTCATTGAATGCCTGATAATGGAAGTAAATACCAAAAAGGATTTTAAACTAGGCACCGAATGGAAGGCTTTTGGGGAGGCACACCACGACGGCAGAGACGGAGCTGCCGGCGGAGGATTCAGCGGGGATGACTACTCCTCTTTATCGGGACTGGTAACGCCACCGATCGGAACCCTGCCCAGCGGTTTTTCCCTTGGGGTCTTCAGTGAAATGATTAATATTTCAGGTATTATGTTTCCAAGTATTGCAGCCATCATAGAAGTCTATAAAAAAGATAAGGATATTCAAATCATCTCAACACCCCAGCTTCTAACTACGGATAATCAAGAAGCGAAGATCTATGTTGGAAAGAATATCCCCTTCCAGACAAAATCGACGGCAGAGGGTGGTGTTCAGACATATAGTTCCTATGAATACCGTGATGTTGGTACAACATTGAAGATTACTCCTCAAATCAGCCAGGATAGGAGGGTACGCCTTGCCATATCCCAGGAAGTTACCAAGCTGGAGTCAACAACTATAGAATCTCGCCCGACTACATTAAAACGAACAATAGATACAACGGTAATCGTAGATGATAACTCCACTGTTGTCATCGGCGGGCTTATTGACGACCAATTTGCTGAAACCGAGACCAAGGTTCCCATACTCGGAGATATCCCCCTGCTGGGATGGCTTTTTAAATCAAAAAAAACAGAAAGACAAAAGACTAATCTTTTCGTGTTCCTTACTCCCCATGTCATAAATAATAAAGCCGATGCCAGGAAGATATATAACCAGAAGAAAGAAAAACTCGGTGAAGTCGAAACCGGCATCATTAAACTGTACAAAACGGATAATAATGAAAATACTTCCATTTCTCCGCAAGATGAAGAGCAATGATAAAACACCTTTCACAAATACTAAGTGATAACTTCAGAATTTCCAAAGAAAATCTGGATGAAGCCCAAAGGATTAAAACTGAAAAAGGCGAAAAGACGCGAGAGTTTCTTTTAAGAAAAAAAATAATTACCGAATCGCAACTCCTTGAGGCTCTGAGCATCCAGTACAATATTCCTTTCCGGTCCAATCTTCCCCCCCCAAATATAGGACATGATATTACAGATCAAATTCCTATCCAGTTTTTAAAAAAACATGTTATGGTACCTCTGGCCACAAAACTAGGGGAGCTTGGCGTTGAAGATAATTCAAATCCGGATGATGCTACGGATGATGCCCCGGATAATGCCAACGGTGTAATGCAGGACCGTTTAAATTCTGGCTTTAGCATTGCCATTAATGATCCTACCTCTTTTCAGGCTCTTGATGACCTGGTGAGGATTCTCAGACTAAGTGATTTTGAAATTGTTCTTTCAACAAAACAGGCGATTCTTTCCGCAATCAACAGAGCATATGACCTGAGCAGGGATTCCGCCCAACAGCTCGTCCAGGATATGGAAGAAAACGGAAGTTCTATTATCAGCGAAATAGAAGATACTGCTGATCTTTTAGATGACACCAGTTCCGCACCGATAATAAAACTTGTAAACCATATTATTTCCCAATCGATAAAAGCCCGCGCAAGTGATATTCACATTGAGCCATATCAAGACAGTTTTAAAGTGCGATACCGTGTGGACGGTATTCTGTACGATCTGCTTACGCCTCCAAAATGGATCCAGGCCCCACTGATATCAAGGATTAAGGTTATGGCTGAGATGAATATTGCTGAAAAGCGGCTTCCCCAGGACGGCCGTCTGAATGTAAAAATGGGAGACCAGGA
>JAUWMJ010000152.1 GCA_030613225.1 Desulfobacterales bacterium | reverse complement strand
CAGTCCGATATATTTAGTACATAATGGGGATATTGAACTTATTTCAGTACCCCATACTGTAATAGCAGAACATGAGGCAGCAGCTTCGGAAGGTTCCAGACAACTTGGCCCTGAATTTTATAATATGCTCACACGAGCCGTAGGAACTGACGAAACGGTCAAACCGGATATCTGTGAAATCCCCTACTTCAAAAACGACATTATTGTTATATGTTCAGATGGCTTAAGCGGCAATGCTACTCCTAATGAAATCCTTGATGCAGTAGAAAATAAAAATTCTAAAACGATCTGCCGTTACCTTATAGAACTTGCAAATGAACGCGGCGGGGATGATAATATATCTGTTATAATAATAAAAATAAAAAGAGCTTATTCAGACACCACGGGAATCAAGTGGTTGATTTTGCGTATTCTTGAAGGAGTTAAAAATTTTTTTATTAAAAAGAGGGTTTAAAGATGCCATTGTTAACACTAAAATTTATAGACAACGTAATCCAGGATTTTACACTTCAAAAAGAAATATCAATTACCATTGGCAGGCAAAACGACAATAGTATTGTAGTTGAAAACCTAGCTGTATCCGGTCACCATGCAAAAATTGACGCGGTAGGTGATGGTTTTGTCTTAACAGACCTGCAAAGCAAAAACGGCTGCTTTGTAAATGAAAGGCTTGTGACGTCTCACTGGCTTAAACACGGAGATATAATTAGCATAGGCAAGCATACCCTCATCTTTGAATACCGTCAGGGTGAAGTCCGTCCTGCAGGTCCTTCCGGCGATATGGACAAGACAATGGTAATGGACACGAGCAAATACAGAGATATGATGTCAAAGAGTGACTCGAACACTCTTTCCCCCATAATGAAAAAAAATATGCCCGGCGGTTTTCTATCATACTTATCCGGTGGAGATGGTGAAGTCGAACTTGAAAAAAAGCTTATAAAAATTGGTAAAGACCCGTCTTGCGATATTGTAGCAAGCGGCCTCGGTGTTGGCCGGACTGCTGCAACCATAAGTAAAAGGCCAAATGGCTTCTACTTAAGCTTTGTGGGGGGCATGTCAAAAATAAAGGTTAACAACAAAGTCGTAAGAGAATCGGTTGCACTTAAAGAATTCGATATCATCGAGTTAGGCTCTGTTAAGATGCAATTTTTTACAAAAGAATAGGTAACCGTTCACAGGTTCAAGGTTCAACGTTCTGGGTTAGGGTCAAGGACAAAATTGAAGACCCGAAGTTCTCGTAAAAAATACTGGTTTTGCCACATAATTGCCGATGCGTCGCAAATTATCAGAAAGACAAGAATGCAACCTTGAACCCCTGAACCTTTGAACCCGTGAACGGTTACAAAAAAGCTATTGCTAAATAGAGTTGATAAGTTATGTTGCCAGGTTAAGTCTCAATGAAGATTGCCTTTATCCACTATCATCTCAAAACAGGTGGTGTTACAACTGTTTTAAAACAACAGATCAAAGCTATCAGGGATGAATCTGATCTTCTCGTACTAACCGGCTCTGATCAAAAATCGCCCTTCCCTGCTGAAACCGTATTTATTCCCGGACTCGGTTACACCAAATCTTCACAAAAGGCATTGTCTCCCGGGAAAGTCGCTGAAGCTATACTCGAAGCGATTTCACTAAAATTCAAGGACAACTGTGATGTTCTGCATGTGCACAACCCCACCCTTGCAAAAAACACTAATTTTTTAAAAGTATTAAAAGAACTTCAGCAAAGAAATGTAAATCTTTTTCTGCAGATCCATGATTTTGCTGAAGATGGTCGCCCCAGGGTCTATTTTTTTGATCAATATTTGTCTGATTGTCATTACGGAGTGATTAACTCCCGTGATTACGATATTTTACTAAAAGCCGGCCTTAAGAAAGAAGGCCTGCATAAAATTTTCAATATGGTTGAACCTGTTTCTTTAAGAAATAGGGTTGATTATGCTGATAAGATTGTACTTTATCCCATACGCGCTATCAGGAGAAAAAATATTGGAGAAGCAATCCTTTTGTCACTTTTTTTCAAAAACCATGAAAGGCTTTCCATCACGCTTCCGCCTAACAGCCCGGCAGACTTTCATAGCTATGCAGGATGGATAAATTTTGTAAAAAACAAAAATCTTAATGTTGAATTTGAATCTGGACTAAAAAATGTTTTTTCAAACCTTGTCTTATCGTCCAGGTTCCTTATTACGACAAGTATAAGCGAAGGTTTTGGATTCTCATTTATTGAACCCTGGTGTGCAAAAAAGGTTATCTGGGGAAGAAAGCTCCCGGATATATGCCGTGATTTTGAAAACAACGGGATTAATCTTGATCATCTCTATTCAGAGCTGCTTGTACCTGTGGAATGGATCGGGAAAAAAATTTTTTATAATAAATGGAAAGTCTGTATTTTAAAAAACTGTAAACTGCTTAACTATGATATTGATAAATCAAGCATAGATAATATATTTTCTCAGGTTATAAAAAATGAAAAAATTGATTTTGCTCTTCTTGATGAATCGTTTCAAAAAAATATAATCTCTCATATAATGTCGAGCAAGAATGAAAAAAAAGAATTAATCAGACTTAATCCTTATCTTGCATCTGTGGGTATTGTGCCGGATAAACAAAGTTTGATAAAAAGTAATATGAAGGCTGTTTTTACAAATTACAGCAAAGACATATATAAAGAAAAACTCATTGAAATATATAAAAAAGTTTCGAATAATTCTGTATCACACAGTATTGATAAAAAAATGCTTTTATCCTGTTTCCTTGATCCTCGTCATTTCAGCCTGCTAAAATGGTGCGAATACAGTGAATAAAGATCTGTTTGAAAAATATTTAATCCCTCTCTCCCCTCTTCCAACGCCTTTAAATCAAAGCGGAAAACTTGATAAAAAAATCAAATGCATACTTTTCGATATTTACGGCACATTGTTTATCAGCGCTTCAGGGGATATAGGTACTGTTAAAAAGATTTCGCAGGAAACAGATAAAATTGAGCATCTGCGTGAAAGATTCAAAATAAAAAGAAATGCCAAAACGCTTTTAAAAGATTTTTTCGGCACTATTGAAAAAAATCATGCAAACTTAAAGAAAAAGGGAATAGACTTTCCTGAAATCCAGATAGATAAGATATGGATGAGTGTTCTTGGAGATGATAATCTTAAGAGGGCCAGGGCTTTTGCACTTGAGTTTGAGCTTATTGTCAATCCTGCTTATCCCATGCCCCATCTAAAACAAGTGCTGTGGAAATTAAAAATCAGACATATCACATTGGGAATTATCTCAAACGCCCAGTTTTTTACTCCTTTTCTCTTTGACTGGTTTTTAAAATCAGACCTGAAAAATCTTGGATTCGAGCCGAACCTTATCCTCTTTTCTTACGAATTCGGACATGCAAAGCCCTCTTCTTTTCTCTTCGAAGTTGCATCCTCAAGCCTTAAGGATATGAATATTCCAACAGATTCGGTTCTTTATCTAGGGAATGATATATTAAATGATATCTATCCTGCTCAAAAACAAGGTTTCAAGACAGGGCTTTTTGCAGGAGATGCAAGATCTCTTAGATTAAGAAAAGATGAACTTGTTTGTAAAAACGTGTCTGCTGATATTGTTATAACAGATCTTGTTCAACTTCTTGACTACTTTGATTAGCTTTTAACCTGAGATTCTCGCAACAAAGAGATTTTGCATTTCTCCACCAGCGAGCTCAATCATCTATTATGATAACCTTATTTTTTTGTGGATGGTATTGATCTGAACGTTAAAAAGACTCGTGCTCAGTTCTTTCAATAATCTCCTGCTGGTGATACTCATCTAAGTCCACGAAATAATCACTGTATCCAGCGACACGCACCAGCAAATCCCGGTAGTCATCAGGGGAGGCCTGGGCTTTTTTGAGTGTCCTGGTGTCCACGATGTTGAACTGGATGTGATGCCCGTTCAGTCTAAAATAGGTTCGGATGAGGTGCACGAGTTTGCTGATATCCTCTTTCGTTGCAAGAAGATCCGGCAGAAACCGCTGATTCAGCAAAGTTCCTCCCGATTTGATCTGGTCCATTTTGCCCAGAGATTTAATAACGGCCGTAGGCCCGTTACGATCTGCACCGTGGGATGGCGAAGTGCCGTCGGAAATGGGTTTTCCTGCCAGCCTTCCATTGGGTGTCGCCCCCAGCATTTTGCCGAAATATATGTGGCAGGTGGTTGAAAGCATGTTCAAATGATACGCACCTCCCTTGGTATTGGGTTTTCCGTCGATGGCGTCGAACAAAGAGGCATACACCCGCTGCATGAGATGGTCAGCCCGGTCGTCGTCATTGCCGAAAAACGGTGTTTTGTTCTTCAGGCGGAGGCGGAGAGCTTCGTGACCTTTGAAGTTGCAGCTCATTGCGTTCAGCAACTGTTCCATGGTTATGGTACGCTGATTGAAAACCTGGGTTTTTATAGCAGAAAGGCTGTCAGAGATAGTACCGATGCCGCAGCATTGGATGTAGTTGGTGTTGTAGCGTGGGCCTCCATTGTAATAATCCTTTCCTTTGACGATACAGTCTCGGATGCCCACTGACAGAAAGGGCGCCGGCATATGCGATGCAAACATCCGCTCAATGTAATTGTTAACACGGTTTTTCAGGTCGACAATCATGTTCAGCTGGCTCACGAATGCATCATACAACTCATCGAAGGATTCGAAGCCTTTGGGGTCGCCAGTCGCCAAGCCAACTTTTTGACCGGATATCGGATCGACCCCGTTATACAGTGCCAGTTCTAGGAGCTTGGGTACATTCAGATACCCGGTGAGGATGTAAGCCTCCTTGCCGAACGCTCCTGTCTCGATACACCCGCTGCAACCTCCTTCACGTGCATCCTCGATTGTCTTACCAGTCCGGAGTTGTTCCATGATCACTTCATCGGTATTGAACACCGATGGATAGCCGTATCCTTTTCGGATCACCCGGCAGGCAGCGTTTAGAAAATGATTCGGTGTCTTTTCGCTTATCTGAACGTTGCTTTGCGGCTGAAGTATGTGCAGTTCATCGATCACTTCCAAAATGATGTAGGACACCTCGCTGACCCCGTCGGTTCCGTCCCGTTTCACTCCACCAAGGTTGATGTTCGTAAAGTCGTTATAGGTCCCGCTTTCTTTGGCAGTAACCCCGACCTTTGGCGGGGCCGGATGGTTGTTAAACTTGATCCAGAAACAGCTGAGCAGTTCTTTGGCTTTCTCATGGTCAAGTGCCCCGTCGGCAATTCCTTTTTTATAAAACGGTGTCAGGTGTTGATCCAAATGGCCTGGGTTCATGGCATCCCAACCGTTGAGTTCCGTGATGGTACCCAGGTGGACAAACCAGTACATCTGCAGCGCCTCCCAAAAATCCCTTGGGGCATGCGTCGACACCCTATGGCAGACCCGTGAAATGTTCAATAGTTCCTCTTTTCGAACCTCATCTTCCTCGGTTAGTGCCAGTTTTTCTGCCAGATCTGCATGTCTTTCGGCAAAGACAATGGCGGCATCGCATGCGATTTCCATGGCCTTCAACGTTTCTGCCTTGTCTGACGCCTCCGGGTCGTTTAGATAATCGAGCGACGAAATGCTCTGGGCGATCTCCTGCTTAAAATCGAACATTCCCTTTTTATAAATCATGTCATCGAGGGTGGTGTGTCCGGGAGCGCGCTGTTCCATGAATTCCGTAAAGAGACCGGCCTTGTATGCGGCCGACCACTCTTCAGGGACCTGGTCAAATACGCGGTCCCGCATGCTTCTACCCTTCCAGTAAGGGAGAACCTGAGTTTTATAGATGTTGATGTCTGCTTCAGATATTTTAAAAGGGGTCATGTCACGATTTTTCAAGATTTTGAGATCTTCGCCAGTGTGGCAGGTCAGTTCCGGAAAGGTCGGAACCGATTTTGGCACAGGGCCACGCTCGCCTATGATTAATTCGTCTTTGCCGATGTAAAGAGTCTTTTTTTCACAGAGGTATTTGAAGAACATCGCCCGCATGACCGGTGTCGAGTGTTTCCCTAAATGGGCCTTATAGAATTCGGTCTCCAAAAGCGCACGTTCGATCGATATGCTGGGGACTGCTTCGAAGCTCTGCTGCCGAAGCCGTTTGATTCTCTCATTCATTTCGATTAACCTCCTATAGCCACCTCTAGATCGAAGTTTTCCAGGCGTTTTTTTGCATTTAATATCATGTCTCTATTAGGCAGTGTTATATTCCCGTTACTATAGTGCATCTCGAACCGGTTAAATTTGCTTTTTTGAAAATCGTGATAAGGTAAAATATGCACTTTTTTTACCCCAGTTAAGCTATTCAGAAACGATCCGGTTCGATCCAGGTTTTCCACGTCGTCATTGACGCCAGGAATCAAGGGTATCCGTATAATTAGATCGATCTCTTTTTGTGCCAGTTGCCGTAAATTATCAAGGATCAGTTGGTTGGATACTCCGGTGTATTTTTCATGTTTATCTGAATCCATCATTTTCAAGTCAAAAAGAAAAAGGTCGGTTTGCTCAGCGACCGACATAAGGTTTTCATAGCTTGCATGACCGGTTGTGTCGACGGCTCTGTGTATGTGTTCATCTCCACACAATTTAAGCAGTTCGACCAGAAATTCAACTTGCATCAGCGGTTCTCCCCCGGAAAACGTGACACCGCCTCGGGAAGTGTCGTAAAAAGGGATGTCCTTTTGAATCTCACTGAATAGCTCCAGTGCCGTCAACTTTCTGCCAACCTTTTCACGTGCTTCGGCAGGGCAGATTTCCGTACAGGTGAAGCAATTCGTGCATGGCGAACCGGAAGGGACAACACCTTCTGCTTCAAGACAAAGTGCTTGTTCAGGACAGTTTTCGACACACTCTCCGCAACGGATGCATCTCTCTTTTTTGTAGGCCAAAAAGGGTGCCGGTTCAATGCCTTCCGGGTTGTGGCACCACCGGCAGGCCTGTGGGCACCCTTTCATAAAAACCGTGGTTCGGATTCCCGGGCCGTCATGTATGGCATATCGTTTAATGTCGAATATGATGCCTGTCGTCATGATTTCAAATATATATCAGGGCTGATGCTAATTTAATAAATGATTAATTCATAAAAATTCCGACTTAGACACACCACCTATTCCTTCACCCTTTCCACATATTCACCTGTTCTCGTATCTATTTTAACGAGTTCTCCCTCCTCAATAAAGGTGGGAACCTGTATTGAATATCCTGTTTCAAGTGTTGCAGGTTTGGTGTCTCCTGAAGCGGTATCACCTTTTACCCAGGGATCGGCTTTTTTTATCCTTAAATTAATAAAGTTT
>JAUWMJ010000364.1 GCA_030613225.1 Desulfobacterales bacterium | reverse complement strand
ACGATTGCATGTATGGCTTCTTGCTGACCCAGCACGGCATTCTTGAAGCGGGCCTCAAGATCCTTAAGTTCTAACGGCAGTGCCGGATCGATCAGCAGATTCGGAACCCGATGGTGGCTGCAAAACCGCTCGATCACGTTTTTGCCGGTAATGGTGCGGCCATCCTCCGCCAGGCTGCCGGCATGAGTCAGAAGATCCAGCGCTTTTCTGGGCAGACGATCCCGGGCCAGGAACCGATGGGAGAGATAAAGGGCTTCCTCCAGGGCATCGGGTGAAAAATTCATTCGGCTTTGTTTCTGTTGCTCTTCACTCCACAGCTCAAGAATTCGATGAGCGGTGGTCAGAGACGGCTCTTCGATGGTTATGGTGAGAAACTGCTGCGAAAGTTCAGGAGTTTCCTCCAGCATGGATTGAATCGTCTTCCTTTCTCCCTCTGCCAGGATCGGCACTTGCAGCTGAAAAGACAGCAGTTGTAGCTGCGGCTCTAGATTAAACGCATAAGCAAGATGCAGGTCCCGAAAATAAGGGATTATATTGCAAGCGGGATCAAGGAGGGAGGTTACTAATTTTTGCATTTCAGGACGCATCTGGCCGCCGGGCTGCTTTAATCCGGAGGCCCGCCGCCGCAAAGAAAGCTGCAGTACCTGCTGACCTTTAAGTTCCCCAAGCGTACTGCCTGATTCAATGCGCCTCACAAGCTCGTGGATGATCGATGTTTTTCCAATACCTGATTCACCGGTTATAATGGGGTTGCGACCTGCGAGTATGCATTCGGTTAGCTGGTCGATAATCCCATCGACTTCAAATGCTTTGGAAAGAGACCCGTCCACAGTTTCCTGGGTTAAATTTCGTTCAACCCATAGATTAATGATTTTGAAATTGTCCTGGTCTTTGCTCATAACGGTTACCTTATTATGTAGAGTGGAGACGCGGAGCCATGGTGCTATGATGCTCTAAAGCTGTGCTGGCTATTCAGCTGTTTCGCTTTATGGTTTGATGCTTTGCCGGATTGATAGGGTATCAACCCTCCGGTGTTAGGCTGTTGCAGATGCCGTGGTCTGGGCTATGAATTGTCGCCAATTCATTTGCACTTGCTCCCCTGTCTCCACACTGTCTATTCATCCTCAAATTCCACCAGCATTTCAAAAGAAGCCTTGCGAAGTTTTCGGTTCAACTCTCTGAAGGCCACTCGTGCTCGGTCAAGATCGTCGACACTACTGGTATAAGACAACTCATTTTCTTCAACGATATCGCGACCCTCTTTGTATATGACTTTTTCGTAGGCCGAATTCACCACCTGTGTGTGGAGTTCGCCGATCTGCTCGTTCAAGTTTTTGCGGGTCTCCAGCGCTTCGTGGAGATTGATCGTCTCTTGGCGGTATTCAACTCGACTGTTGAAGTTTGCCTGCTGGATTGCACTGTTCAGTTTACGCCGTTTAACTTCAAGTTTTCGAAGCTGTCGACGTACCTCCGCCATATCGAAATCAGGAACGGGGCGGCGACGGCCGTCATCATCTCTTGCCAAGAATAACCTGTCCCGGTTCCGCCTGGTCTCAGGCAAAGTATCTTTGAAAGTTTTGATCCTTGCATCGTACTCCGAACGAAGTTCCAGCGCCTCATAGATATATAATTTTCTTTTTTCTGCCATGGTTGTACTCCTTTTAATTGGTTATAAATTTTTAAATATCTTCAGACGCACTCCACCTGTGGTGGTTCTGCCGGGACTCGAACCCGGATAACACGCTTATAAGGCATGCGCTCTGCCTCTGAGCTACAGAACCCCCTTGGGGCCCGTAAAATCTCGCTTTCAGCTGGATTGCACGAACCCTTAACTGTCATCAGCAATAGCCGCTACTTGATGATACGCGGCTTAAGCTGTCCCCGCCACAAGTATTCAGCTGAGTGTGATATACCAATTATTACAGCTGTCACCCTGTCATGGAAATCTACACCAAGCATTCTATTGGTTTTACAGTCAGCCGTATAGAAGCCGGATCGAAGGCCTCCGGAATACAAACTGACCGCTTCGTCGGTGGGGCTTACGGTCTTGTTATTGGCCCATAAAAAAAGCCCCCGTCAGCATGATTAAACACCGAAGGGGGCTTTAATAGCACACAGGAATAAAAATACTTACTTCATAGGCCCACCTCCCTGTGGTGAGTCTATAAAAGAAATAGCATCTGGATTTTGATTGCAGGAGAGTATCCAATTACATGCAATCAAAAATTGTGGGTAATGACTGCTTTTTCTATCTGTTGGGTAATGTTCCAAAAACGATCGCATTTTTATATTTCTTATTTTCTTTAAAATAATAAAGTTTTTTGTATTTTACTTTCAATATATTAATAACCAATTATACAATATTGAAAAGGAATAGGCAAGTAAATAATCGGGTGAACAGTTTTGCCCTACGCCTGGGGTCGGACCTAATGCCGTTAATTTAGCGATAATCTATTGACATTACGAAACAACCAGGGTTTTTTAGACGTTTTTTAGTCTTAAACGTCCATTTTTAGGGGCAAGATGTCCCTTTTAAGAAAAAGATAGGCTTGGTGTAACCAATAAATTAAAGTCGGCTGAAATGCCACGGACATCGCGATTAATAAATAATGAGGAAACCACCGTGTATCACATAATGTCCCGGACGGCGCTGGATGGGATTTATTCATTAAAAAGATTACAAGGATAGAATGCTGGAATGATTATGACCCAACACCCAAACAATATTATGTATGATTTCCTGCGTTTTTTGTTTAGAGAGTGTTCCAATCTTTTCTTTAAAGCGGCTTTTGTCAATCACCATAACATGAGTGCATCTTGCAAGACTCGATACAGGGAGGTTTGATTCTCCTTTTTGTAACAAAACGTTCCCTGGGATGTGTGCGTGTTTTGTTTGTTTAGTGAGGGGAACAACTAAAACCGTTTGGAATTTGCTCCGGTTGATCGAATCTCGTTGCACTACAACCACAGGTGTTGATTTTCATATTATTTAGACCGGCATTTTCTGATTAAATTGAACAATAAGGATTGTTTTCAGATTAAATTAAACGGGGCCGATCAATGAACACAGACCGACCCGGTTTTGCTTCAGAAAGTCATATCATTTGCT
>JAUWMJ010000300.1 GCA_030613225.1 Desulfobacterales bacterium | reverse complement strand
GTTCAGAGGTTATCCGCCATCACATTAACCCAAAGGAATCAATAGGTAAGAAAAAAAGCGCTAAGCACTTAACCTTGAACCGGGAACCCTGAACCTTATAACCCAGACCGGCCTGGTGTCCAATTATTTTGAGATTCCATGATATATCAAGGTCTCCGGTCATTTTTGTAAGGTGAATAACGAGGTCTGTAATCTATGATATCAATTTATTTGTGTCAAACTTGATTACACAGGTTTTTGATAATTCCTGGAGAATTAATAAAGATATTTTATACATAGCTTATATTATTATATTTTATTTCATACAGGCTTATAAACTTTTAAAAATAAACCCTTTGTGAAATTAGGCTTTTTTTAAAGGATTTTAGGTAATTCCGGTAATAGCCTCATTTATGAACAATATTTTTTCCTGCTGAAATCTCCCGTTTTCTTTTATTTTCGTCTGTTTTCGAATTAATTATATTAAATCTTGAGGTGAATAAAATTAATTGAGGATTTTCGGTAGGATACTGATAAGTTAAAGTTTAGATGGAAAATATTATTGATTAAGTAACCGTTCACGGGTTCAAAGGTTCAGGGTTCAGAGGTTCAAAGTTCAATGCAAATATCAAACGTTGATACGTCAAACCTGTCGAAGATCCCGCTGGGCGGAAAACTTCGTTTGAGAGATCCCATGAGACTTATTCATTCCATCGGGCTTCAGCAAAAAAGCAACTCTGAACCTTTGAACCCTGAACCCGTGAACGGTTACTTTATTAATCAGCAGGGTGTCCTCCATTTTATATCAAAACCGAGGTCCTTTAATATTTTAATCCCCTCTTTTACATATAGCCCAACCGTCTCAATGCTGTGTGAATCATCACCGGGTACGACGGCTATGCCTAAATCCAGTGCTTGAAGAAGAATCGGCCTGGATGGATATGGTTCACTTGCCCCAAAATACAGGGCTCGAAGATTATAATCAATTATCAGGTCTAATTTTTTGATAAGCTCCAGATTCCTATTAATCCGTTTTTGTACATCCGGTTTTTTCAGTTGGATGTGATAATTCGGATCGAATATCCGGATGAGGTCAAAATGGCCGACAACTTCCGGTTTAAGCACTTTAATCATTTCGTACTGCTGATCAAAATACCCGCAATATAAGGCCTCCAGCCCGCCAACGGCTTGAGCGGTCTCATCATACTGTTGTTTTGAATAATCAAAACCCATATCTTTTACATGGTGTAGAGACCCTACAATGTAATCAGGCTGAAATTTTTGAATCAGTTTTTTAATAAATGGCTCAAACCCGCTGAACATTTCTGTTTCAAAGCCCACATAAATCTTTATTGATGATGAATATTTTTTCTGAAGTTTGCGGCATTCGGACATATATCCGGCAAATCTTCGGTATGTTTCCTGTACATCAAAGCCGGCCTCTTTTTCCTCAGGATAAAGAAGTTGGTCAGATGAAAAGGGCATATGCTCCGTAATGCCCACCCAGGAAAAACCTCTTTTAATATAAGCTTTTATTATTTCTTCCAGAGTATCTTTTGCGTGACAACAAAATGCGGCGCTGTGTCCGCCATGAATGGAAACAAGATGAGGACTATGGAGTGGAGTCATAATTTAAAATAGACGTTAGCAATATCATATCGAATATTTGTTGTCGATGTCACTAAATGGGAATATAACTATAATTGAAGATTGAAGATTGTCGATTGTCGATTGGTGGAAGTCGCTGTGCTCAGTCGATTTTATAAAAAAGATTTCCATCCTTCAATCATCAATCTGCAATCGTCAATCATCAATTTATAGTTATTCACTGCTCTGAAAAAGCACCATTTTCGGATTATCAAAGTTGTGCCGGACCATATCTGATAAGGCTTATGCCGGTTTGTATACATCCAACTCGTAAACTCGTTTCATCTCTGCCTAATTTCTACTTTCTAATTTCCCCGCTTTCCTTTCGTCAAAGACGGGATCTACGCTCCGCTCCGACAAGTTTCAAGCCGTGAACGGCTACCTTTACACTTTAAATTTGCCAAAATCCTTGGGAGATAATTTTTCGAGATACTCGGCCCATTTTTTCCCTTCACTGCTCTGGTCAACGACTTCCGCAGCGCCCTCTCCCATCTTTGATTTTTCTATTACTTTATCATCAATAAAAATCGGGGCATTAAATCGCAGTGCAATTGCAATTGCATCGCTTGGACGGGCGTCCATACTGAAAGTCTTTTCCCTGGAAGCAAAATGTATTCTGGCAAAAAAAGTGTTGTCTTTTATATCACATACCTCTACTTTTGAAACAGCGATATTCAACATGTCCGAAAAATTTTTAAAAAGATCGTGTGTCATGGGACGATCAAATGTAACACCCTGAAGTGCCGAAGCTATAGCTGTAGCTTCCAGCAATCCAATCCATATGGGTACAGCCTGATCGTTGTCTTCTGACTTTAAAATAATAATCGGTGTATTCGAAGCCGGATCTATTGTCAGGCCCGCTATGCTTACCTTATGCAGCATAACTTTCTTCTCCTTTCAAACCTAAAGGGGCTTGTTTAAGATTTAAATATTTGTATCCTGCACATTGCCCCATTCGGAACATAAAGATCATACAATCTGCGTCCTGTAAGCGTTCACAGGTGCTGCAGATGTGCGTGATCAGGGCGACCAGCTATAGTCTGCTATGCTGGTTGCCCTGAGCGCGTGCAGATGCGGCACCTGTGAACGCTTACAAATATTCTCCCCAAAGTGAATGCGAAAATGCTTTCTCAATTTCAACATTTACAATACTGCCGGTAAAAGATTCACCACATGAAACCAAACTGCTTTCTAAGTTAAAGTTTACAATTTTATTGGCAGACGTCCGACCTGTCCACTGTATATCATTTTGCAGAGACTCATTGATTTTGGGTTTCCCTGCCTTGGAAAGAACAGAAGACATTTTTTTACTGAATCCCTCAACAAGTATTTCCTGAGTTGACCCTACCAGTGCCTGGTTCTTTTTTCTCGAAATAACTTCCTGTAAATCAAGCAATTTTTTCAGTCTTTCTTTTTTTTCCTGATCCGGAATCTTTTGTGCAAATAAAGTTGCCTTTGCGTTTGGACGATCAGAATACGTAAAAGCAAACAGTCCCTCATATTCCACGGTTTTTATTAAATCAAGGGTTTCTTTGAAATCTGCTTCTGTTTCTCCAGGAAAACCTGCAATAAAATCCGAAGTAATTGAAATATCCGGGCAAACATTTCGCAGTTTATCTATTTTCTCAAGATACAGCGCCCGGGTGTATTTCCGGTTCATCCTTTTCAACACCCTGTCTGAGCCGGACTGAACTGGTAAATGAATATGTCTGCAAAGTTTCTCATTCTCTTTAAAAGTAAAAATAAGGTCATCAGAAAGATCTTTTGGGTGCGATGTCGTAAATCTTATTCTCAAAATACCGTCGATTTCGTTGATCAGGGCGAGAAGTTCGGAAAATGAACAAAGCCCTTCCTTTTTCCCGTAACTGTTCACATTCTGACCCAGCAGTGTGACCTCCCGAACGCCGGAATTCACAAGGCCCTCAATCTCTTTCACTATTTTTTCAGGACTTCTGCTTGTTTCCCTGCCTCTAACATATGGAACCACGCAGTAAGTGCAAAAATTATCGCATCCCTGCATAATAGTCACAAAAGCTGAAACCTTTCCATTCTCCGGTCCATTCTCCGGTGAATCGGCAACAGATTCAATCTCTATAATTTTATCCGTCATGCCGATATCAACAATACGGCATTTTTTTAACTCAACACGCTCTATTATTCCAGGCAGTCTGGAAATGGCATGTGTCCCGAAAACAATATCAAGATAAGGCACCCGCTCTATGATTTTTTCACCTTCCTGCTGAGCTACACAACCTCCGACCCCGATTATAAGACCTGGCTTTTTTCTTTTAAGACCGGCAAGACGTCCTAAAAAACTGAACACCTTTTGCTCGGCCTTTTCCCTTATTGCACATGTATTCACAATAATCAGATCTGCTTTTTTCACATTTTCAGTTGTTTTGTAATTTAGTGAAAGCAGGCTCTTTGCAATCTGGTCGGAGTCATAAACATTCATCTGACAGCCGATTGTATTTATGTATAAATATTTTGTCTTCATTTTATTTTTTCAATCATAACACTTTTCTTTAAATCCTGCAAAATCATTTCTACATCAGCTTCGCATCCGGGTGCAATATTAATCACCACGATTCCCTTTTCAGAATCGACTGTTGTTAGTACCGCCAGACCGTCATAAGCTTCAAGGATAAATTTTAAAAAAGAAATTTCTCTTCTGTCAACACGGTAATATTTTTTTGTTGTTTCAACCATTTTTCATTTTAGCTGTTCGAGGCAGTTTCAAAACGTCTCAGTTTGTTCAAGTTCAAGGAAGGTGAAAATTTTAACCACAGGAATACATGTAGTATTTCGAGGATTAAAATTTGAGCCTGACGCAGAAATTGGACAAAATGGGGCGTTTTGAAATTGGCTCGTTCGACTGTATTCTAAATTATAACCATACGCCATGTTTTTTCAATAGAATTATTGTCTATATACTACGCATTTTTCAAATCAACTTCATGAAAAATGTGGTTTTTTCAGAGCCGTGAATAACTATAAATTGAAGATTGTCGATTGAATATTGAATATTGAAGGAATGCTGTCGAT
>JAUWMJ010000209.1 GCA_030613225.1 Desulfobacterales bacterium | reverse complement strand
TGCTTTTAAATTATGCCACCGGTGTACCCGGATGGCTAATAAACAATGGAGCTTCACCTACATTATTTCAACAAAAAGCTAACCAAGGAGCTTGGTAACCACCAAAATATGTAATGGCGACCCAAGTTATAGAGTCGGGGAGGCGAGCGAGCTCACCCAAAAGGGCTCGCTCGCCTCCCCAACATCTCTAACTTGGCAATGTACCAGTAATCAACATATCAATGAACGTCCCGCAAGCTTAAAGACAGCCGGGCAACTTTGACAGAGTTGCTTTAGAAATGCTTGAGCCGTATGAAGGGAAACTTTCACGTACGGTTCTGAGGAGGGAAGGAGGCTGTAAAGCCTCCGACCTACCCGATAATGATAGAAGGAGAATTTTATGCCGCTTGTTAAGATCAGCTTACTTAAAGGAAAGTCCAAAGAAGAAAAGGTAGCTTTATTAGGTGCCATTCACGCTGCATTGATGGAAGCATTTAAGATTCCTGAAAACGATAGAAACCAAAGAATATTTGAATTTGAACCAGAGAATTTTGAAATCCCAGAGGGAAAAACATCAAATTACACTCTAATCGAGATGGATGTATTTCCTGGTAGATCAATTGAAGCAAAAAGAAAACTTTATCAAACCATTGTTCAAAATCTGCAAAAGCTTGATATTCAAACAAGTGACGTCCTTATTGTATTAAATGAACCTCGACTTGATAATTGGGGTGTACGTGGCGGTGTCCCAGCTAGTGAAATTGATCTCGGCTTTAAAATAGATGTTTAACTTGTTTGAAAGGACTGAACATATTTCTAACCATCTACTGCACTGACCACAAAAGCCGAGCCGATTTTTTTTGATTCCAAATATTAAGTCGGCTTTTGTGTCAGCTCATTTTCAGCGTTCGGCGATTGGATTAATTAAAAAATAAACTTATTTCTTGCCTTTTGTAATCTTGTGCGTTACATTGTAACTATGATTAAGAATTTTCGTGATAATTGGCTACGAAAGTTTTTCGTAGAGGACATTCAGGCAAAAAAAATACCCGCTGATATTCGTTCACGATTGTTTAGGAAATTACAACTGTTGGATGATTCAACGAATGATGCTGACTTGAGAAGTCCACCCAGCAATCATTTTGAAAAATTATCTGGCAAATTAAAAGATAAATGCTCCATACGTGTCAATGATCAATGGCGTTTGATTTTTACTTGGGATGATGAACACGGGGAGGCGGATGACATTTATCTTGAAAATCATTCATATAAATGAGGTATAAAATGATTATAACCAAACGTAAACCCGTCAGTGTCGGTGAAATGATTAATGAAGAATTTATTGCACCTTTGGGAATTACTCAGGGGCAACTATCTTCTGCAATGGGCGTCAGTCGTAGAACTGTAAATGAACTTTGCACTGGTAAGAGATCTATAACCGTTGATACGGCTTTAATGTTAGCTAAAGTATTCGGAAATACAGCCAATTTTTGGCTTAATTTACAGCAACGAAATGATATATGGGCTGCACTACATTCCCCGAAGCGAATGGATAAAATTGAGCGTGTTAGTCCAATTCGTGAAGCAATTACATAGAAATTTATCGGCCATTTCTATTATAAAATCAGCATATTAAATATAAAAGCGCCGAACAAAGAAATGCACCAGACCGCAGTAAGTCGGCGTTTTTTTTATTGTTGTGGATTCAAGAGTGTCGCCATAATTAATAACTGTCTTTTCTTTGCGGCTGGTGATTTCAACGTTCTGCATCAAGAAAAATGAATATTAAATCGAAAATAATAGAATCCCCTTACAAAAAAATAAAAGCTAAGATTCCGAATGGAATAGATGAGCATCTTGATTTTGAGGCTTGGGAACCACATCAAGAATTTGTTGATAATGAGGATTATCCCGGCTTAGTCCGACACTATAAGCAAAGAGCAGAGAGACATCCTGATGACCTTTATGCACAATACTATTTGGGAGATGCCTATGTTCTAAACGGTGAATTTAAAAAAGCCATCGAATTTATGGCCGAGCATCACAAGAAACACCCCAGGAACTCCGATTACCAGCATGTGATTCTGGATGCTCTGTTCGCCTTAGGCAAAACGGAAGGTGATTTTAATTGGGTCAAGAGGCCCGTTGTTCTAAGAATGTCCACGGATATTGCTGATACCTGCTATGAATTTCTGAAACGCAAGCGCAAGCCTCGATCTATAATGGAACTATACACCCAGTTCATCATAGAAGGATATTTGCTATTTTCAGAGCAAGACCTTCTTAAGGCGCTATTGAATGACGGAAGATTTGAAGTTGATAAACCTGACAGCGAATTTTGGGCTGAGGTTAGCGTGGTGCGAAAAAAGAGGAAATAATTATGAGTTTTCAAATTAATGCCAAAATGCAGAACAATCCAACGCAGATCTAAAAGGTCGGTACATTTATTAACGGCTGTGTTTTAAAAACGTTTTTCGCTTTTTCAGATTTTTTGGAAGCCTTTTGCACTGGTGATCGGCGGCTTAATGCTGGTTCTAATTTTTACGGTCTGGTTTCTTCGTGTTTTGGAAGTTCTTTTAATATGGAACTTGGAACGATGCCATCGGCGTTACTTTTTATGAATTCATCAATAAAGCCACTTTGACATTTATTTCCATCTAACTTTCAGGAGCCATCTTGCAATCTTTTATTAAAATCACTACATGGGCTTTTCTTTTTTATTTTGCTTATTGCTGCTTCCTTTTTGTTATGCAGCGCAGAATTATTTTCCCCCGCAGTCATATCCCATATTCTTCCGGAACCGAAAAGGTCGTTTCCGGACTTAAAAAAATATGGCTGGTCACTCACTCAGGAAAAATTGAAGCTTGGTTTATGCCACCATTAAATATCAATCCTTCAAAACCAACACAGGCAAAACCAGCACCGGCAAAACCGGCACCTGCAGTAATTTTTGGTCATGGCAATGCTGAGTTGATCGACTTTTGCCCCGAAGAACTCAAAAGTTTTACCCGTATTGGTATAGGAGTGCTTCTTATTGAATATCCCGGATACGGTCGATCTGAAGGCTCCCCTTCGCAAAAAAGCATTTCCCACGCGTTTAATGCAGGATACGATTATCTTGTTTCAAGAAAGGATGTCGACCCAAACCGCATCATTCTTTTTGGACGATCTGTAGGGGGCGGCGCTGTCTGCGCTCTTGCCTCAAACAGACCTTCCGCAGCACTTATACTTCAATCTACATTTACATCTGTCAGAGCATTTGCATTAAGATTTCTCGCCCCAGGTTTACTTGTGCGTGATCCTTTTGATAACCTGTCAGTTGTCAGCACATACCCAGGTCCCGTTCTCATCATTCATGGTAAAAACGACGATATTATTCCCTTTTCACATGGAAAAGCTTTATATGAAAAATGTTTAAAAGGAAAATTAATCGTATATGATTGCTCCCACAACGATTGCCCACCTGATTACGTTATTTTCCAGAAAGATATTGAAACCTTTCTTACTGACGTGGGAATTATTACCTGAAACTTTCATGGAATATCTGCCCTATCTTTTTGCTGAACTTGTTTATACTATTTCATTTATACTTTACATTAAAATTTTATTTGTTATTGTAATTAGTGTCTGTTAATCAACAGATTGTCCTATATATTTTAAGGACTGAAAATCATGAAAATAAAATCAAAACTCTCTAATGTTGGCTTAACCATTTTTTCACAGATGACAAAGCTGGCAAATGATCATGGCGCTATTAATCTCTCCCAGGGATTTCCTGATTTCGATGTTGATAAAGGACTCATAGAACTCGCCAACAAGTATATGCGCTCCGGCAACAACCAGTATGCACCCATGCAGGGTGTCTTGAACCTTCGCGAAAGAATCGCTGAGAAAACTAATGAAATTTATAGTGCAGACTATAACCCTGAAACTGAAATCACCGTGACTTCAGGCGCCACTGAAGCATTGTTTGCCGCTATTACCGCTGTTGTTCAAAAAGATGATGAAGTAATTCTCTTTGAACCTGTCTATGACTCGTATGCTCCTGCAATTAAATTAAGTGGCGGGATTCCTGTTTACCTTAAGCTAAAATTTCCAGACTACTACATAGACTGGGATGAAGTTGCAAACGCCATTTCTGAAAAAACAAGGCTTTTAATTTTGAATTCGCCGCACAACCCCACCGGAACGGTATTGTCGGCAGAAGATATATCTGCGTTAAAAGATATTGTTAATAACACAAACCTTTTTATTATCAGCGATGAGGTTTATGAACATATTATTTTTGATGGTCTGGTTCATGAAAGCATGCTTAGATATCCCGAGCTTGCGGAAAGGAGCTTTGTAATAAGTTCATTTGGAAAAACATATCATTCCACCGGATGGAAAATCGGATATTGCCTGGCACCTGAGCCGCTTTCCGGAGAATTTCAGAAAATTCACCAGTTTTTGACATTTGCATCAAATACACCAATTCAATATGCATTTGCAGAATTCATGCAAA
Organism: Desulfobacterales bacterium; assembly: GCA_030613225.1. Next base: position 1,549 of record JAUWMJ010000209.1, on the reverse strand, counting down.
ACAAAGATGTGTATCTGAATCTTTCCTCATTTTATCAAAAAAAAAGAGACAAATTTCTATCCCTTATAAGCAAATCACGATTTAAAGCCCTGCCCTGTAAAGGGACATATTTTCAGATGCTTGATTATTCACTCATTTCTCAAGAAAGTGATATGGATTTTGCAAAACGCCTTACTGTTAAATCTAAAGTGGCTTCTATTCCTCCTTCTTCTTTTTATCACCAGGAGGATGACTTTAATGTTTTGCGTTTTTGTTTTGCAAAAAAGGACGAAACTTTAGAACAGGCTGCTAAAATATTATGCGAGATTTAAAAATTACATTGATTCAGACAGAACCTGTCTGGGAAGATATTAACGACAGTCTTGCTTTATTTGATGAAAAAATTAAAGACATCAGCGAAAAGACCGATCTCATTATTCTTCCGGAAATGTTTACAACCGGTTTCAGCTTGAATGCTTCAAGCCTTGCACAAGATATAAATGGGTCTTCTATTAAGTGGCTTCAGAAAATTTCAAGACAAATAAACGCCGATATTGTCGGAAGTATCATATTTAAAAGTAACGAACTGTATTTCAACAGGTTGCTGTGGGCCAAGCCGGACGGACGCCTGTTTACCTATGATAAAAAGCATCTTTTTCGCTTTGCAGGTGAAGAGAAAGTATATAGTGCAGGTGTCGAAAATATTACTGTTGAATTAAACGGTTGGAAAATAAGACCATTTATCTGCTATGATTTGCGGTTTCCCGCCTGGACAAGAAACATCAACAACCAGTATGATATTGCCATATTTATTGCAAACTGGCCTGAAAAACGCTCTATGCATTGGAAATCTTTGCTGCAGGCAAGGGCTATAGAAAATCAATGCTATGTTATAGGTGTGAATCGAGTTGGTGTGGATGGAAACGGTCTTTTCTATAGCGGTGATTCTTCTGTAATCGATCCTCTTGGAAAAATCATTTTTCAAAAACATGATGAAGAATGCATTTATACAACGGTTTTATCCTTTAATATACTTGAAGATTACAGAAAAACCTTTCCGGCATGGATGGATTCAGACGTTGACATGATAAATATTCCTTAATCAGTCTAATCCTGCCCGAAGCATTACCTCCGCGAGCCTTAAATCTTCTCTGGTTGTAATTTTAATATTGATTTTGCTGCCTTTTATAATTTTTACAAAATTCCCTGTTTTTTCAACTAAAGCTGCATCGTCCGTTCCTGCATACCCTTTCATCCTTGCATATTCATGGGCCTTTTTTATGATATTATATTTAAAAGCCTGAGGTGTCTGAGCAAGCCAAATATTATTTCTTTCTATCGTTTTTTCGATATCTCCTGAACTGCTTATCTTCTTTAGAGTATCCTGTACAGGAACTCCGATTATACATGCACCGTGTTTTTTTGCTCCTCTTACACATGATTCCAGCATTTCTTTATTTGCAAATGGACGCACGCCGTCATGAATAATGACTATTCCATTATTTTCACCAACTGCTATCAGGCCATTATAAACAGAATCCTGACGCTCTTTCCCACCGGCAACAAGATT
>JAUWMJ010000298.1 GCA_030613225.1 Desulfobacterales bacterium | reverse complement strand
AAGCCAGGGCGCTGGCCGATAAGGAACTAAAGGTAAGTTTTGATCCCATGCTGGTTATGGCAGCAGGAATGATGCACTTTTGTTCAGAGGACTACCAGGGAGCGAAGCATCTTTTCGGGCAAGCCTTATCAATGGATACGGAAAATAATAATGCAAGGTTAATGCTTTTTTTAATCGATTGGATAAAAGGCCTATCGGCTGTGAGTACTTATCGCCAGGAATTAATAGCTTTGGACTGGCGATCACCGTTTGAGTTTTACGGTTATCTGGTACAGGTTCTGGAAAGACTCGTAGATGAAAAATCAGCCGTTAAAGGGGGGTATTCCGAAGATGAGAAGAGCTGGCTTTATTACATAATAAGCCTTATTCGCATAAAACAGGGAGACCTGGCAGATTCCGAGAGGCTTCTAAGAAAGGCTGTTCTGGCATCTAACAACGAAAGCTGGCCTTTTTTCCTTTCTATTGCCGAGCTGGAACAGGTTCAAAAGCAAAAATTTGCATCTTTACGAAAAAAGTCCAAAAGGATTGAATATCAAACTGGTATAAATAGATTTTTGCAGACGTTAAAAAAAGGTCATGTACTCAAAAGAAAACGACTTGAAAAGCTTGCACCACTTATTGCCAAACTTAAATTAAATTCCATAGCTCCAAGGGATAAGCGAGAGGTATTAGAAGAAATCCTGGAGATCGTTAAGATTAATGAAGCTATCCTTGTAGGGCTGGCTTATTACAGCGCTATGAACGAAGAAGGGTATCTTGCCCAGAAGTATGCGCGGGCTTTCCTTGAAGTTGAAGGTAGTGAAAGTGCAGGACGTTTAAGTATTGGTTTGCTGGAACCCTGCATACTTAACAAAATTGGTAGAAAAGATGAGGCGATAGAAAGACTTAAAATATTCAGCGGTCAGATAAAAACTCAGTGGTACAGGCATATCGCAAGATGCCTGCTTGGTGAAGAAACCGAGCAATCCATTGTGCAAATAGCCGGTGAAAGACCTGAATATCTTATTACCGCGCATTGCGCTTTAGGGTTCTGGGCAGAAGGAGCCGGAGATAAAAAGAAAGCTTTAAAGCACTATAAAGAGGCCCTTGGATCGTATATGGATGACTGGCTTGAATACGAATTTACCATGGAGCGGATCAAAAAGTTGAAATAGAGAGGCAGTTTCAAAATGTTCTGTGAAAAAATAAAAATTAGCTTGAAATGAGCCTCATTTGTGTCTATAATTGAGACACGATTGGGGGTGATATTATGAAATTTTTAAGCGTTAGAGATTTAAAGACTAAGTCTTCGCAAATTTGGCAGGAGCTACCGGATCAAAAGGAGATGGTCATCACAAGTAATGGCAGACCGATTGCAATCCTGTCCTCAACCAACGAAAACAACCTCGAACAAGTTTTATCTGCATTTCGTCACGCGCGTGCTACTAATGCTGTTTCATCAATCCAATACGACTCTGTAAGAAAGGGTACCGACAAATTAACTCTGGGTGAAATTGATGTTGAAATAAAAGATGTGCGATCAAAACGTCAAAAATGAAAATAGTATTAGACACAAATGTTCTTGTATCCGGGTTGCTTACTCCTTTTGGCCCAAGCGGGAAAATTGTTCGGATGGTTTCCGCCGGCAAGCTCATTTTATATATTGATGCCCGAATTTTATCAGAATATCATGAGGTCCTTCAGAGGCCAAAGTTCAAATTCAATAATGACCACATCAATACCTTGATTAGTTTTATTAAACATAATGGTCAATTCGTCTCAGCGTTACCGCTTAAAAGTCCTCTGCCTGATCCAGATGATGAAGCCTTTCTCGAAGTTGCCATCGCAGGAAATGTGAGATACTTAATCACAGGAAATATTGTTCATTATCCTTCTTCACACAGAGAAGGAATAAATATTCTTTCTCCCTCTGAGTTTCTTGGATATTATAGAAAAGACAATGAAGGCACAGAACAAAATGATGGAGCAGATGCCTAAAACCGGGGCATTTTGGAAGAGCATAGCCTTTATGTCATTTTGTTGATATTATAAATTATTGTATCCTTTATCCGGCACTGCTCATCATTATATGAAAAAACCATCAAGCAAAGGTATGTCATGAAGTTCCAAAAACTTACACCAAACTTTTCCGTAAGAGATGTCAGAGAAACAGTTACATTCTATCAAGACATGCTTGGTTTCAAATTTGAAATGGCAGTTCCAGATGGATCAACCAAGATAGAAAATGAAATCTCTGATCAAGGTGAATATGCTTATGCTATGATGAGCAAGGATGAGGTGTATGTAATGTTTTTGAAGTCTGACAGCTTTGAAAAAGATATACACGTCCTTAAAGGCTTTCCGCAGGGTGCATCCGTGTTATTTTATATTGATGTAGAAGATATTGATGAATTGTACAAAAAATTAGAGGAACATGTTGAAATAGCAAAAGAACTGGAAACTACATGGTACGGAATGCGAGAGTTTTATATTAAAGATTGTAATGGTTACATTATTGGGTTTGCAGAGAAAGAATAATTGCAATATCATATAACGAGACAAATGCAGCCGACCCCACAAAGAGGCACCCCTCGTTCCTCATCGCTCTGCTTTATGGGTCGGCTGATTTGCGACGTTCGGTAAAGAATTATGAAAGATATACTTCAGATCTCGTAAAATGATAGGAAAACAGGTTTTTTTTTGGACATCATCGGGCGTAGTGAAGCCTTTTCGGAGCATAGGTTTCAGGTGTCGGGTGTCAGGTTACAGGCTGGCTCTCGCTTTTTTACTACTGACACCTGACACCTGACACCTGAAGCTTGAGTGCAGTGTCCAATTATTATGCAATCCTGCGTCACATAAGGGCTCAGCGCGATTTTTTGATGATTGATGACGAGGTCTGAATAAGAAACTAATGCATTTAAATCTTTCGGACAAAGTTACTTTAATTGAAGTGGGGCCGAGAGACGGTTTCCAATTTGAAACAAAAATAGTCCCAACCCTGCTAAAGGCAGAAATCATTTCCAGCCTCGTAGATGCTGGGTTAAAAGACATCCAGGCAACCTCCTTTGTTCATCCTGATGTGGTGCCACAGATGGCGGATGCTGAAGATTTATTAAAGCGTCTTTCCAAAAAAAATGATGTTCGCTACTCTGCTCTTGTTTTAAATAAAAAAGGAGTTGAGCGCGCGCACCTCTCCGGGTTGCAGCATATAGAAATTTCAATATCGGCCAGCGACACACACAGCAGGAAAAATGCAGGTATGCCTTTTGAAAAAGCCCTGGAAATGGGGAAAGATATGATTCGGCTTGCACGGGAATACAATATGGAGATACGCGCAGGAATTCAGTGTGCATTCGGGTGTGTTTATGAAGGCAGGATTCCTGAAAAACGTGTGCTGCAAATTGCCGGGGATTTCCTGGAAATGGGAATTCAAACCCTTGCCATATCCGATACCACCGGTATGGCAGATCCGCTTTTAATTAAACATCTAATAAAAAAATTAATGCCCGAGGTCGGCAATACACCGATCGTGCTTCATCTGCACGATACCCGTGGCTTGGGGCTGGTTAATCTTATGGCTGCGATGGAATATGGCGTTACACATTTTGATACTGCTCTGGCAGGCATGGGGGGATGTCCTTTTGTATCCGGAGCTGCAGGAAATATTGCAACAGAAGATACGGCCTGGCTTATGAAATCATTGAACATTGAAACCGGAGTAGATATTTCAAAGGTTGCAAAGTGTTCTCAAAAGCTTGAAGACTTTTTTGAAAAGAAATTTCCAGGCAAAATGTATCGCCTTATGAAGTAAAAAAAACCGTTGGCTGATTACTTAATGGCTCATGGCAGGTTCAAACATTTGACAGATGACAATTTTGATGGCGTTATAAAAGGCATTTTTTACCACTGAGCTCGCAGAGAACACAGAGAATAACCAGTTTAATTAACTAGTTATCTCTGCGAACTCAGCGTTCTCTGTGGTAAATTCGACTTTTTACAAGGCTGTCAAATTTAATTTTAAGGCAGCATTTCAGCTACAACTTCTTTTCTCCGAAAATCAAGCCCATTCCAATTTTTATCATCAATCATATCCCATCCAATTTTTAGATCAGAATGGACAGATTCCGACACTTTTTTTGTAAGTGTTCCTCCGATGGTTTCCTGAATAAGCTTTATCACGACCTGTGCGATTTCATCAGCACGTTGATAGTCTTTAATCCTGGCCAATTTCATGATTTTTTTTACAAAATCTTTCCTTTTGTCAATTGAATTTAAATTTCCCCAGCTATTTCGTTTTAAGATCATATTCCAGCCTTCACTTAAATCAGAAGGAACGGACTCAGATATCCTTTCTGAAAGTATTTCACCAACTGATGCCTGAAACAATCTTATCACCGCCTGCGCAATTTCGTCGGCACGCTGAAATCCTTCAACATGGGCTATTTCCATGACCTTTTTTACAAAATCTTTCCTTTTCTTTATTAACATTTCTTTCCTCCTTCCAAGCCTGTTATATGCGTAGCATAAAATGTGTAACTTCCGATAATGAAACAACTGAATCAGTAATAGATCTGCCGGTCGGGAGGTGGAGCTGAAGCTAAATGTTTCGGCAACAATTTGTATGCAAGTGAACTTAAATGGTTCACCAGCTTATCCAGAATACGTTTTCGACTCACCTCTTTCTCGGTTTCAGGCTT
>JAUWMJ010000173.1 GCA_030613225.1 Desulfobacterales bacterium | reverse complement strand
GCTTCCGTATCAAAAGGCTTTGTTATGTAATCATAGGCACCCGACCTTATGCAATCTGTAGCTTCCTGAGCACGATCTGTGGCGGAAACCATTATAACATCTATTGATTGATCGTACGCCTTGATTCTTTTTAGTGTTTCTATCCCGTCCATTTTCGGCATAACAAGATCCAATAGAACTATATCAAACGCCTCGTTGGTAATTCTATCCAAAGCGCTCGGCCCGTCTTCAACGCATTCTACGTCAAAGTCGTCCTCAAGAATTTCTTCAAGCGATTCTCTAGCTCCTTCATTATCATCTACAATCAGGATACGAATATGTTTAGAGATTTTATTTCCCACGATAATTCCTCTAAATTTGACCCAAAACAGGGTAAAACAAGATAGATTTTTCAAACCCACCATTAAAATTGCACATATATATGTGCACCTGCACATATATATGTGCACCTGGCATACATATAAATGATTTCTGGGTTCATGTAAACTATTATCTCATAAGTATCCTTTAAACTGTGCTTTTTTATCAACCAATTTTATAAAATGGTAAAATGCTATTAAGACAAATAGATGTTTTTTCATATAGTTATATCATATTCAAAAAGCAACACCCGATTGGCACACGCCTTGCTCATACTATACTTCAAGTCGCTGAGTCGCTGTGGCTCAGTATCTTTTAATACATAGTCAAAATTTTAACAAGGAACAAAAGGAGGAGAAAATGAAAAAATTAATGGTTCAACTGTTCATTATTGGTGTGGTGATAGCTACTTATGCTCTGCCCGTTCTGGCGTGTGGAGGGGCTGGACTGTAATGTAAACTTTACACAGATTTCTACTACAAATTTAAAAAAGCACAGGCTAATCGGTCTGTGCTTTTTTTATGGTGAAAAATTCGATAGTTGTTACCATTATTTGAGGCTGTTTTATTTTTCGAGACAATTTCAAAACGTCTCCTTTCGAAGTCTGTACTTATCTGTTTGATATCTGCGTCCCCGATGAGCGGGATCTACGCTTCGCTTCTACAGGCTAAATTTTTAATCCTCCCGAGGCGGATAAATCCTCGAAATACTCAATGTATTCCCTCTTTCATCGCTATATAAAAGCCTTGATTTTAAAGTAAAACAAGCATATAAAATAAAAAAGGTGCTTTTCAATTAATATTAGATATTCATCCTTACTACAAGGGTGCAGATATTTTTCGCATCTAATTCTGTTTTTTGACAGGTTATCCCAAGCGCCTATGTACAGTTTCACCAGCCGGCTTCTAAGATATTTTATCAAAACCTTCACATCGTTTAACTATGATATGGATGGGCCAAAATGAATCTTTCGCGACTCTTTTGTTATCTTTTAATCGGCATCACTTCTTTTTATTTACTGTTCATTTCCGGTTGCAGCATACAGGGAGATGAGGAAGATAAAGCATCGAAAAAGGAAAGCTCATCAATCGATCCTATCAATATAGGTGGCATATATCGTTCTCCTTTGATGAATAATCCCTCCACGCTTGATCCTGCTTATGTGCAGGATCAATATGGTGTGGCTGTCACCCGGCAATTGTTTGATGGTTTGGTTCAATTCGGTCCCAATCTGATGGTTTTGCCTGCCCTGGCAAAAACCTGGCAGGTAGAAGAAAATGGAAAGGTATACCGTTTTTTCCTGCGTCATAACGCCCGGTTTCATAACAGTCGACAGGTCACGGTTCATGATGTGGTCTTTTCCATAAGTCGGCTCCTCCGGGTAAACCCTCCCCCGGCTATTTTGCCCCATTTACTTAAAATTAAAGGAGCCCAGGCCTTTCGAAACCATAAGACTGAGCATTTAAAAGGGCTTCATACGATAAATGATCATGTTTTATTGATTCGATTGAATGCACCTCACGTACCCTTCCTTACTGCATTAGGTATGTACCAGGCAGCAATCGTTCCACAGGAAGAAGTTGAAAAATCGAGAAATTATTTTGCACAAAATCCTGTAGGCAGCGGCCCGTTTCGTTTTTTTTCATGGGAAAAGGACAAATCTATCCGGCTACAGCGTTTTTCGGATTATTACGCAGGGGCCGCCTTTTTGGATGAAATTCATTATCGAATATATCCAGGAGTTAATATTGAACGTGTATTATCAGATTTTAAAAAGGGAAATCTGGAAGAAATGCCGGTTAGTGGAAATATACGGCAAGAGCTTACTTCGATCAAAGGGCTTCAATGGTTTCACCGCCCATCCTTAAGCCTTCAATTTTATGGCATAAGAGGCGATTATCCTTTTTTAAAAAACCCATATTTCAGGAAAGCCCTTTCAATGGCTATTGACCGGGAAAATTTTATAAAAGAAGTTGCTAAGGGAAAGTTCGACCCTGCCAGGACCATATTGCCTCCTGGTATGCCGGCGGCTTATCACCAAACAGATGAAATGCTTGTCGACGACCTCCAAGCAGCTCAAGACTATCTAAAACGTGCCATGGAACAAGAGACCGGACCAATTCCTGCTTTTGAGATCGTTTCAGGTTCCATGTCAGCTTTTGCAAAGGCGGAATTGAACTTTATTCAAAAAAGCTGGGCACGGTTGGGAATACCGGTAAAAATTAAATTTATCACCAACTGGGAAAAATTTAAAAACTATTTAAGGTCGGATGCTGTACAAATATACCGATATGCCTGGTTTGCGGATATACCGGACCCGGACAGCTTTTTATACCCTCTTTTTGCTTCCGATTCTCCTGTAAACTTTATGCGCTTCAAAGATAGCCGGGTAGATGAAATGTTATTGGCCGCCCGCGAAATGATTGATCCTGTTAAGCGCGCTGAAATGTACCGGAAAATAGAAGCCCTTGTCCTTAAATCTTCACCCATTATTCCGCTTTTATATTTAAGTGTAGACCGTGTGTATCAGCCCGGTGTACAGGGTATAAATATAAGTGCGCTGGGGGCTCATACAATGACGCTCCATCGAATCCGGCTAAAGGGCAAGCCCATCTAAACAATGAGTTAAAAGATTTAATTACTTTATGCATATCAGGCCCTTATTCAAACATACTTCAGAGAAACCCCGCTTTATCCCCTTACGCTATCGCCTTATCTTCACTACCTCATGCATGCTGATTTTCATTCTAGGGATACTGGCGCTCGTACTCGGTTATACGCAGGGCCGGACAATCCGCCATCAACTGGAAAAGCGGGGCATATCTATTGCACAGAGTCTGGCTGCCGCTTCAATGGCCGATTTCTTGACCTATAACTATATTGCCCTGGAGCGGTCGGCAAATCAGGCTACTTGTGACCCTGATGTTGTTTACGTTATCTTTCATGACAAGGAGGGCCGGGTGGCCGGTTTTAGTGGGAGAGCAGATCTTCAGAATAAATTTTTAGATGACGAAATAAGTCGAATTGCCCTGACTTCAGCTAAACCTGTAATCCAGGAAATTACCCTGGAAGCCGATGAAACTCCTGGACTTGACATTGCCATTGCTCTTTTTCCCTCCGGTTTGGATGAGCGATGGGGAACCATCCGTGTATGTTTATCGCTGGTCCCGATGCTAAGACAGATCAACCAGATGCGGTGGATAATACTAGCGATTGGTTTGGTTGCAATTGCCGTCGGAATAATGATTTCCCTGTGGACGGCCCGGAGAATCACACGTCCCCTGGGAAACCTGGTGCAGAGCACACAGGAGGCGGCCCGTGGGAACCTTAGCGGTACCATTCAAATTCAAACCAGGGACGAAGTAGAAGTTCTTGCTTCAAACTTCTCTTCCATGATCCAGGAGATCCTTGCACACAGGGAACAGCTTGAAAGACAGCTCGAGGAAATCAAACGCCTGCAGCGTTATACGGATCAACTATTGACAGCCATGAGCGATGGCCTTTTATCCATGGACATGGCCGGCAGAGTTTCGACTATCAACCCTGCCGCTAAAAATTTGTTTCAAAATCTTGACAATCCTGTTGACAGAGGCAGCAGTATTTCAAAATCATTAAAAATTTTTATTGATTTGGATGCTTACATACAAGATATATTAAAAAATCCGCATAAAAGAAATCCGCGAGAAATCCGCCTTCACAGCAAAGGCAAAGATCGTGTCCTTCTCATCGGTTCCAGCATTCTTGAAGACCGGAAGGGAAATCCACAAGAAATTATTTTAAACCTGCATGATATTACTGAATTGAAAAAACTTGAAACTTCCGTAAGACAGGCGGAACGACTGGCTGAGCTCGGTACATTAGCAGCAGGCATGGCCCATGAAATCAGAAATCCGCTTTCAACCATTAAAACTTTTGTGCAACTGCTGCCCAGAAAAATAGAGAAACCCGGCTTCCTTGAAAAGTTTCAACGAACCGTACCGCGAGCACTAGATCAGATTAATCAACTTGTTGAAGACCTTTTAGAATTATCAAGAGTCCCCAAATACAAGTTTGAGAAAATAGACATCAAATCTCTTTTAGAACAAACTATTGATTTCCTGGAAGAAGAAATGCAGACGCAACAAATTTATTGCCAATTTGAATACTCAAGCGATTTGCCTCCAATCCAGGCCGATACAAGCCAGCTTTTAAAAGCATTTAACAATCTTATCCGAAACGCTTTGCAGGCCATGCCGTCAGGCGGTAAATTATCTGTAAAAGCATTCTCTCAAAAAGAACACACCAAAGACACTCAGAGATTAACAGTGCAGAACGGCTGGATAACCCTGGTATTCCAGGACACCGGAGTCGGTATATCCCAGGAAGATATCAAAAACATCTTCAATCCATTCTTTACTACCAAAGATATAGGTACCGGATTGGGTTTGGCCATCACCCATAAAGTGATAACCGAGCATGGAGGGCGAATAGACGTAGAAAGTCGCGAGGGGGAGGGTTCGCGCTTTCGCATAGTTTTGCCTGCATTACAACACCCCTATTGATAGTTTCGAAAAAAACAAAAACTACTTTTTACGAAACGTTTTAAGTTTTAGGATTTAAGTTTTATACTCCCCGCGCTTTAACCCAAGTTGAGCGATTTTTTACTCGATTTGCACCGATCTCTTGCGCATCAAGGCTTCGCAAAAATCCTCGATCCGCCTCAGGCGGACCTGCGGTTTTTGCAAAGCCTTATGCATCAAGATCTCGACACAACTCTTCGCAAAAAATCGCTCAACTTAGGTTTAAACAAGCTCACTTTTTAGCTGATTAGTTTATGGCGACCTGCTTTTTTTGGCATTCTTTTTGCAGTAATGTATTATTTCAAAAAACGGCATTTTGTGATTAATGGTAAGTTCATCGGGCCATTTTATAGCTCATACCTAAGTACATGTATTCTTAAATACGATTACGTATAATATTTTTTTTCACCGCAGAGCCTCAAAGCACGCAAAGAACCGTTTTTTTATTGCTTTCCGCTGACCCCGGTTAAATAGGCTCTGCATTTAACTGGGCAGGGAGGATCGAATTAGCGAATTAGAGCACTAAGTTGGACAAGCAGGAACTAAATAGAAATATAGCACAACGTCCCGCTGAACTGAAGCGGGAGACTTTTTTACAAAACCGTCATAGTTGTTAAAAGCGGGTTACACATAATCCGTTTAAGATTAACCGATTGGCAACACAGCCAGTCGCCTCAACACCTGAAATTGCGAACTTATTTTTACGCGAACCTTTAGGGTGAAATAATGAATGAGCAAGCTTTAAAATATCTGTCAGGTATGCCCCATTTTTCTTTTCTGCCGGAAAGTGAATTAAAAAGAATTTCTGACAAGACGTCTTTCAAAAGCTATCCCAAAGATACTCTTGTTGCAGTTCAGAACAAGACAAAGATAGATAATATTTTTGTCATAGAAAAGGGCTCATTTTCTCTTTATGATGAAAAACAGGGAGAAAAAAAACTGATAGGCCATATTAAGCATGGAGAAGTGTTTGGGGGAATTACAATTTTGATGAACGGAGGAATCTCCTTAAGAACGGTCATCGTTGAAAAGGATTGCTCCGGCTACATGATTCCCAAAGAGGATTTCCTGGATTACTGTACCCGTAACAAAGCCTTTTACGAATATTTTGTTAAAAACTTCAGCAAACACATTTTTGATGACTCCCTGGGCTCAATTATTGAAACAGGCCAGGCAAAGCACTTCCTGTCACTCCTGGATCCGTTTTCCTTTCTTCCCGCAGAAGAGATTGCTCTGATAGCCGAAAAACTTACTATAGTGCAACATCCTAAAGATACGGTTTTATTCGTTCAGGAACGGTCCAGGGTAGGATATCTGTATATCCTCCAAAAAGGTTCAGCAGAAAGATATTACGAAGAAAATTATAAAAAAATCATGATTGAGATGTTAAGCGAGGGAGACATTTACGGCGGGATATCCATGCTGATAAATGACGGCATCTCGGTTAGAACTTTTAGGGTAATTGAAAAATCGTATTTTTATCTTTTGCCCAAAACGATCTTTTTAGATATTTGCTCACGCTACAAAGCATTCACGGAATTTTTTACGGATACTTTCGGTAAACGGATGCTTGAAAAATCGTATGCTTCCATTATTGCAAACACAATGCAGCCTGAAGAGGAGGGCCTGCAATTTTTCAATCGTACTGTTGCAACCATTCACATGAAAGAGCCTGTTTTTGGTGATACGAATTTGTCGATTCGGGATGCAGCCGAAATGATGAGCCTGGAGAAAATCAGTTCTCTTTTTATCAATACGCCGGATGGAGACTGCACAGGAGTAATAACTGAAAAAGACCTGACAAAAAAAGTTATTGC
>JAUWMJ010000292.1 GCA_030613225.1 Desulfobacterales bacterium | reverse complement strand
TAGATTATCGGGAGAAAAGGGTTCCACTTCAGGGGGAACTCTGTCCCATAATATCTTAGCGTTAGTACCTAGACCCCCCAGATAAAGCTCGGTGTCTCTTGGGTCAGTTGCGATCCTCTCAATGTTTCCTCGGGTTAGATCAATTTCTAAATTAAACCCTGTCTCTGCGTACCTCATTTTTATTCCCCTTATAGATTACCTGAATCCGTGGCATACTTTTTGATTAATCATGGGTTGCAGGCAGTTAACTCAATGCTATTTTAAATATGTTGATAAATTTTCCCTGTTTTCACCCTTAATATTTAACTACATTGTAGCTAAAATGTAACTACACCCACAGTGTCAATTGTGTCAAGAAAAAAAGCTACTTTTTAACGCCTGAAGAATTGATGAACTCGTAAAAAATATCACCGATGGTGCCCGCAGGAAATGCCCTTGGGGTGCTAAGTAGTCCGCCGCATGCGGACCATATACCCCCGCTAAAAATCAGCGGGATAAAAAGGCGCGGTGGTTTTTCAGGGAGTGGGCAATTCCTGTAGTATGCCGAGTTTCTGAAAAACCGTTGCAACGCAGTAGATGGGGCTTTTTAAGAAGTCATCAAGGTTGGAAAGAAATCAGGGCTCCAAGCTTGAAGCCTGAAACCCCGTTTATTCAATTTTTAAAACCACGTACTTTGTGTGCGCGGTCAGAGATAATTGGCTTTGCCTGGTTAAATCTCAAAAAGTGTCTAAAGTGAGCTAAAGTGCCTAAAATGCCTAAAGTTGTGGTGTCGCTCTGCTCCATCTTTCTTTATAAAAATAAAATAGATAGAATTCCTTAACTTTAGTCACTTTAGCTCACTTTAGTCACTTTAGTCACTTTTAACCTGGTGTATCCGGCCCCTTCAAAGGGTAAATCAATGCCACGTCCTTCTATCGCGAATTCTTTACCTTTTATACTGACGCTTGCAGTGCTGCCGACTCCTTTTGCGCAGCGGATAATCTTTCTGCCGCATCTTTTTTTCTGGATATGCTGACACGGTCTGCCTCAACATATTCTATTGCCTTGATATCACAGAACCGGACACACTGCGGATCGCCATCACAGAGATCACACTTGAAAACCTTTTTATCTATGACATTGAAATTCATGGCACCGAAAGGACAGACCGATACACATGTACGGCAGCCGATGCATATATCATAATCAACCATTACCCGATTCATGGCCTCATCATGGGAGATAGCCTTTACCGGGCATGCAATCATGCACGGGGCATCTTCGCATTGCTGGCACGACATGGGAATATAAAGGCCTTCCGACTCCCACTTCATTACTTTAATGCTGCTTCGGGCAGGGTTGGAAATACCATCATGTACTACAGCACATATAAGCTCGCATAGACGGCAGCCGGTGCATTTCTGGTAATCTATTTTTAAGACTTTTGCCATTGATTTTCTCCTCTTTAATATTAGACCAGATGGGACGGTTCCTTATCCAGACCGAGCCTTTTCAGTGTCTCTTTTGTAGCAACGCCATTTTCATCCCAGCCATGGTGCTCATAGTATTCGTCAATCATCTTTTTAAACTTTTTCCTATCGATTGTCTTACCAATAACGTCCGGTGCACCACGTCTGCAAGGTTCATCAAAATAGCGGTGATTCAGCGTATCGCCCTTTTTGAGATCGTCTCTTTTTAATCCTTCTCTCAAATTGAACAGCCTTTCGATATTGTAGCATCTTTCAGCAACATCCCAGATTTCTTTAGGAGTCATCTCCAGGCCGGTATTGTAAAAAAGTACCTTGGGCCAGTCCTCGAAATTGGGAAGGGTAGCACCAAGGAAAGTAGTGTGGTATTTGCAGATTCCCAGACAATCGACACCCATGTAGCAATTCTCCTGCCAGAAGACCTGCCATGGCTTGCCCACATATGAAGTATGCTCAGAGCTGAGAGGCCCGTCGTAAGGAACGGGATTGCTGTATATCTTCCTTAAAACCTCTTCCGGTAGATGATAAAGATCAATAGCCGGCCGGCTCCTCAAATGGTCGGAACCCCTGGAGCCTGTTGCTATGTTAAGTGCAAGTGCCGGAGTCGCCCTTTCATCAGAGTGGAGGTTGCTCATACCCTTAACCTGGATAAGATAGTCGAATGATTTTTTTCCTATCTTTTCAGATGCCGGGATTCCTCCGTCTGCCAGTGTATCACCCAGATACCCCTTTCTATAACAGATTCGGTCAATCATCTCGAGAAGTGCTTCGTCATTTCCGAATTTCAAATCAAGACCGTCTGTTTCCTTACTGGTGATTATTCCCAGTTCATATAACTCCATGGCCCAGGAAATAAGGCTTCCGGTTTCCAGGTTGTCCATTCCATACTGATCCACAAGGTGGTTACCAACTAAAACCGTCACCGCACTTTTACAATCCGGCTCTCCGCCAAAAGCACCCTGTGATGTGTATTCGGGCCCTTCATCGTATTTTCCTGCATAAGGACCTGATGGGATTTTGTACTGGGCACGACAATGGACCTGACAGCCGAAGCAACCGGTCATATGGTACGGCCCCATGGTTTCCTCGCAGATTTCATCAATGCGCTCGGGCTCGATATCATCGGCATTTTCACACTGGTTGTACTGAAAATTTCTGGTTCTTATGCCACCCCAGGAATTTGTAGCTCCCCAGATGAACGGGGTTCCCAGGGTTCCCTGGGTTTGATTTACCTTTGCACTTGTGATCTGTTCAATAAATCGTTTGTTATACTCTATGGCATCTTTGGGATAGGCAATATTTATATCCATAGTGCCCCTGACAGCCACGGCCTTAAGGTTTTTAGAACCCATAACGGCTCCCATGCCGGATCTGCCTGCAGCATTTTTTATACCTGTCATAACATTGGCAAATACTACAAGATTCTCACCAGCAGGACCTATGACGGCACTTTTAATATCTTCGTCGCCAAGCTCTTCTCTTATTGCCCACTGTGTTTCGGTTGTGGTTTTACCCCACAGGTTTGCGGCATCCTTTATTTCTATTTCACCGTTGTGAATCCAGATATAAACTGGCTTTTCAGCCTTGCCTTTTATGACCAGATGGTGAAAGCCGGCCCAGGCAAGTTCCGGAGCAAAGAACCCTCCCATATTTGCGCTTCCGAGGAGTCCGGTAAGCGGGGACTTAGCCATAACATGAGTTCTGGCAGTTGCTGAAGCGCATGTTGCAGTCAGGATTCCGCCGCTGATCATGAGCGTATTATCCGGGCCCAGCGGATCACATCCTTTCTTTGTATGATTATACAACAAATACGCATCGAGTCCTCTGCCGCCGAGGAATTTTTTTCTTACTTCCAGTGGAATAGGCTTTGTTTCAATTTGACCTGTGGAGAGATCAATATATGCTATTTTCCTGTTTAACGCCATATTACTTTCCCTCCTTTTTTGCTAATGCTTCTTGAGCTATTTTTCGATTTACATCCCAGACAGGACCTCTGATTCTGGGCAAATTGGGATTGATCCAGAATAATCTGAACTCCAACCCGCAGGTGGGGCATTTTACATGTTTAGCCCCGGGAGCAGGCACAAGCCTTTCCATACAGCTCGGATTATGGCACCTTACCTTGCCATATGTTCTGGTCTTGCGCAGTGTTTCGGCTCCCGACAACTTTTCTGTGTCTATTGCCATGATGTTCTCCTTTCTTTGAGACCTTTGCAAAACGGCACTTTTTGCCCGATTTCTGCGTCAGTCTCAAATTTTAATCCTCGAAATATTCAATATATTCCTGTGGTTAAAATTTTCGCCTTCCTTGAACTCGAACAAAAATTACCATTTTTCAAAGGTCTCTTTATTTCCAAGTAGAAAAAGGTTCATTATTATGAACTAATGAATGAACAAAAATACCATATTTTATTTTATTGTCAAGTGAAAAATTATCTTTTCACAGCGCTGTGTTATGATTGTCTTAAGAAAATTCAATATTGATAATTTTCGGCCTGTTTTATTGAAAAGGTTGTAAAAGTTTCAAATAAGTTCGTTATAGCGAACGCAATTAAGCTCCCTGGCTAACTAGTGTCTGAACGAAAAGTCACGTTCAGACAAAATCCGAATATCGAAATCCGCCCATTTTATAAGATTGGCCGAAACAAATTCGAATATCAAATGACAGAATGACCAAAACTAACTGGTTGGAAATACGATGTTTTTGTCATTAAAAATTCGTATTTTGGTCATTGTTTCGTATTTCGAGTTTCGGAACGAAAACAGAGGTTTCCGTTCAGACACTAACTGTCAAACCTGACTGTCAAATCGGTTTGACAGACTTTTCATCCCTCTTTTGCCTGTGCCATGGAGACAGTTGAAGTAAGACTTCACCAATATTAACCTTTCTGCACCTGGGACAAAAACGGGTATAATCAAAAGAATAATCTTTACTTATTTTATCTAACTGGGGTTCAGGTACATACCAGATGCCGCATCCTTCACATGCTTTTAGTTTTGCTGATCTTATCTCTTGTTTGGAAGCTATCTGGAAAAACCTTGCTGGACTTATCTCGTGGCGCAACTCTGCGGCTTCTTCCGGACAGGTATTTAAACATGCTCCGCAACAGATACATTGATAATGGGAGTAGGTAAAAATTCGCAGCGGTCCTTCATCCCTGGCTTCGAGCGTTCCGGTTGGACAACTTATATCACATGCACCACAAGTTATGCATTTTTCAATATTAAGCCTGGTTCTGCAAAAAAGAAAAACCGCAACAATCATGAATGCTTCACCGCT
>JAUWMJ010000092.1 GCA_030613225.1 Desulfobacterales bacterium | reverse complement strand
TGGCCAAAAAGTATAGTATTGAAGGGGCCGCTGGAATGAGAAAGCAGGAGCTTATGTTTGCTCTGCTTCAGAGGCAGATAGAAAAAAATGGTCTAATTTTCGGTGAAGGTACAATCGAAATTCTTCCTGACGGATTCGGGTTTTTAAGATCGCCTGATTCAAATTATCTGCCCGGACCTGATGATATATATGTTTCCCCTTCACAGATACGACGTTTTAACATGAGAACGGGTGATACTGTATCAGGACAGATCAGGCAGCCAAAAGAGTCTGAAAGGTATTTTGCATTATTAAAGGTTGAGGCGGTTAACTTCGAAGATCCGGAAATTGCAAGAGACAAGATTCTTTTTGATAACCTTACACCCCTTTATCCGGAAAGAAAAATAGACATTGAGACTGATTCTGATAATTATTCCACTCGAATAATGGATCTCATGATTCCAATCGGTTTTGGTCAGAGGGGACTGATAGTTTCGCCGCCCAGGTCGGGCAAGACAATGCTTTTGCAAAACATTGCGAACAGCATTATTGCCAGCCACAGCGATGTTATTCCATTTGTTCTTCTAATTGATGAACGGCCTGAAGAGGTAACGGATATGAGAAGATCGGTTAATGCTGAAGTTATCAGTTCTACATTTGATGAACCTTCGGAAAGACATGTTCAGGTCGCTGAAATGGTAATTGAGAAGGCGAAAAGGCTGGTGGAACATAAAAAGGACGTAGTTATTCTTTTAGACAGTATAACCAGGCTTGCCCGTGCCCATAATGCGGTTATGCCGCCAAGTGGAAAGATACTTTCAGGAGGAGTGGATTCCAACGCTCTTCAACGCCCAAAACGATTTTTTGGAGCAGCAAGAAATATTGAAGAAGGGGGAAGTCTTACTATTATAGCAACGGCACTTGTAGATACTGGAAGCCGTATGGACGAGGTTATTTTTGAAGAATTCAAGGGGACGGGAAATATGGAGATACAGTTGGATCGCAGGCTTGCGGACAAACGTGTTTTCCCTGCAATTGATATCAAAAAATCGGGTACAAGGAAAGAAGAACTTCTTTTAGACGAAGAGACATTAAATCGAGTCTGGATTTTAAGAAAGCTTCTTACCTCTTTAAATCCTGTTGACAGCCTGGAATTTATGCTAGAAAAAATGAGCGGGACAAAAGATAATAAAAGCTTTTTAAATGCCATGAACGCATAATTTTGATGGACTCGTAAAAAGTCCGAAAATACCTTTTTCGTCATTCCGGCGAAAGCCGGAATCCAGTCATTTCAATAGCTTCAGGACTCCGGCTTTCGCCGGAGTGACAGAATTGGGACTTTTTACGAAACGATTTAAGTTTTAGGTATTTGATAAAACAGACATTGACATTAGCCTAAAACTTAACACTTAAAAACCTGATGAAATCGACTTTATCCGAGTTCATCAAACTTGTTTACAAGCCTAAAACGTAATCATCTATGCAAGAATTTTAAAAACAGGGGGTTAAAATACAATGAAGAAGGATATTCATCCTGATTATGCTGAAACAACGATAACATGCGCATGTGGAAATGTAGTAGAGGTTGGTTCAACAAAGTCGGATATTCGAGTTGAAATCTGTTCAAAATGCCATCCGTTTTTTACAGGGAAGCAGAAGCTTATTGATACAGCAGGACGGATAGAACGTTTTCGCAAGAAATATGAAAAATTCCAAAAAAAAGAAGAAACAAGCAAATAAGCTGGGAAGCTGGAAGGTTGGGAGGTTGGGAAGCTTTGAGGACAGGAAGCTTGTATTTCAGCTTCCAAACTTTCAAGCCTCCTATCCTCCCAGGCTTTATGGGAATTCTGTAATTCATGTTTGAAAAGTTAAAAGGGGTTGAAAAGCGCTTTTCAGAGATTGAAGAGCTTTTAAGTGATCCTGATATTATTAAGGATCGAGAAGCATACCAGAAGTATGTTCGTGAGCATGCGGAACTTAGCAAAGTTGTTACAGTTTTCAGGACATATAGTCAGGTTCTGGAAGACCTGGATGAAAGTTCGGAACTGCTGGCGGATGGAGATTCTGATATAAAAGATCTTGCCAGGGAAGAAATAGCTTCCCTTACTCAAAAAAAAGAGAGCCTCGAAGAAGATTTAAAAAAACTCCTGGTTCCAAGAGATCCAAATGATGAAAGAAACGTTATCATTGAAATACGTGCAGGAACGGGCGGAGAAGAAGCAGGTTTGTTTGCCGGAGATCTTTTCAGGATGTACAGCAAATATGCTGAAAACAGAAAATGGAAAGTTGAAGTGCTGTCCCATCATGAAACCGGTGTCGGCGGTTTCAAGGAGATTATTGCAATGGTGCACGGCAAAGGGGCATACAGTGTTTTAAAGTTTGAAAGTGGTACACATCGTGTACAGCGGGTGCCGACAACGGAAACACAGGGCAGGATACATACATCTGCTGTAACTGTTGCAGTTTTACCTGAGGCCGAAGATGTCGAACTTCAGATTGAACAGAGTGAAATTAAAGTAGATGTATATCGGTCAACCGGTCCAGGCGGACAAAGTGTAAATACAACGGATTCAGCGGTGCGTATTACCCATCTGCCTACAGGGCTTGTGGTGACATGCCAGGATGAAAAATCACAACTTAAAAATAAAAACAAGGCGATGAAGGTTTTGCGAGCCCGTCTTCTGGATGCGATGATTCAAAAGCAAAATGAAGAAAGGTCAAAAGAGCGGAAAAGCCAGATTGGAAGCGGGGACAGGAGCGGAAGAATCAGAACCTACAACTTTCCCCAGGGAAGAGTTACTGACCATAGAGTTGGGCTTACTCTTTATAAACTTGAAGATATTCTGCAAGGCGACATAAATGAAATAATTGAAGGGCTTACAACGCATTACCAGGCCAAGGCCATGCAGAATGCATAACCAGCCTGATTCCAGCGGTAATGAATGGACAATACTTAAACTCCTCAAGTGGACCACTTCTTATTTTAAATCCCACAAGATAGAAAGCCCAAGGCCGGGTGCTGAAATACTCCTTGCCAATTTACTAGAGATAAACCGGATTGATTTGTATCTGCGATACGATCAGCCTCTTAACAGAGATGAGCTGGATAAATTCAAAGCCCTGATTAAAAGAAGGGTTAAACGAGAGCCGGTTGCGTATATTACAGGCGTTAAGGGGTTCTGGTCTCTGAACCTTGCTGTTACAAAAGACGTTCTGATTCCGCGGCCTGAGACCGAGTGCCTGGTTGAAGCGGCTCTTTGTCTTTTACCGGCCGGTTTTGGTTCAGATTTAAATATTTCTCCAAAGCGCATACTCGATCTGGGTACAGGAGCAGGAGCTATAATTCTTGCACTTTCAAGCGAACAGCCCGGGCACCTTTTTTTTGCTTCGGACTGTAGTGTAAAAGCAATTAAAGTGGCAAAGGAGAATGCAAAACGTAACAATTTAAATGAGACTGTATGTTTTTTTGTTGGTGACTGGTTTTCACCAATAAATGACAAAAAAGCTTTTTTTGATATAATTATTTCAAATCCACCTTATATCCAAACCGGGGCTCTTTGCTCCCTTCAGCCTGAAATTTACGAATATGAACCCGGTATAGCCCTTGACGGAGATGAAGACGGCCTGAGCAGCTTAAGACGCATTATAAGTTCCGCTCATATCTATTTAAACCGGCAGGGAAGTCTTTTTCTTGAGATAGGGCATGATCAGAAAGATGCAGTCGGAAAGATTATTGATGCCAGCGAAAAATATGACGATGTTGTTTTTTCAAAAGATTACAGCGGAAATGACCGTGTTGTTCGGATGAGGAAAAAGTAAATAAATGTTGCCAATACGTTTATAGTTTGTTAGACACAAAAGATTTTTTTATAACTCACACGTCTTTGGACCTTTTTCCAGGTGCTTTATAAGAGTAACCGTTCACGGTTCAAAGTTCAAGGTTCAGGGGTTGTAGGTTCGCCACAAATCTGAACAGTCTTGCGCCAAAGTGCAAGGCGAGCTTTACGTGGCAGAGATTCAATAATACATGACGAATATTGAGTTTCAAGACGTATTTTCTGGGTTCAACGAAAGAAATAAAACCTTGAACCTTGAACTTTGAACCTGTGAACGCTTACTATTGAGATAAAGTCGGAAACGGGGAAGATAAAGGCGGTGGAAAAACCATGAGAGGAGAGAGTAATGGCTTATGTAACAATGAAAGAACTCCTTGAAGCAGGAGTGCATTTTGGTCATCAGACCAAACGCTGGAACCCAAAGATGAAACCTTATATCTTCGGGGCGAGGAACGGTATTTATATTATTGACCTGCAAAAAACCGTTCGAATGTTTAAGAATGTTTATGATTTTGTTGTCGATACGGTTGCAGGCGGCAAGTCTGTGCTTTTTGTAGGTACCAAGAAGCAGGCCAGGGAATCTATTTATGAAGAGGCTAACCGATGCGAAATGTTTTTTGTTCATAACAGATGGCTGGGAGGAATGCTGACAAATTACCAGACCATTAAACAAAGTATAGATCGCCTTAACCATCTCAACAATATCATAAATGACGGTTCAATTAACCTTTTTCCAAAAAAGGAGAGGCTGAAACTCGAAAAGGCACGCGTGAAGCTTGACAACAATCTTGGCGGAATTAGAACCATGTCAGGGCTTCCTGGAGCAATATTTGTGGTTGATCCCAGAAAAGAGGCTATTGCCGTCAGGGAAGGGAAAAGACTCAACATACCAATTATTGCCGTTGTTGATACAAATTGTGATCCTGATGAAATTGATTATATAATTCCCGGTAATGATGATGCAATACGGGCAATAAGATTGATTTCGTCTAGAATTGCTGACGCCTGTATTGAAGGCAAAGAGCGGCTGGCCGAAAAACAGCAGGCGGATGCAGATAAGGAAGACGAAGAAAAAATAGAGATTTCCGATGTCGGTGCCGAACTGAAACCAGGTGAAAGGAAAGTTATTTCCGACGGTTCAGATGGTCCTGTTGTTGAGATAATAAAAAGAACAAAACCGGAAGAGCCGCCGCCAGAAGAATCGCAGAAAGATACGCCGGAAAATCCGAAGGAAACCGAAAGCGAAAAACAAGAGGAAAATACAAAAGAAGAAACAACAGGAGAATGAAGATGACAACGATTAGTGCGGAAATGGTAAAACAACTCCGGCAAAAGACCGGGGCAGGAATAATGGATTGCAAACAGGCACTTTCAGAGTGTGACATCGATATGGATAAGGCAGTTGATTTTTTAAGAAAAAAAGGATTGGCGACAGCTGCAAAAAGAGCCGGAAGGGCTATGACGGAAGGGATAATCCATTCCTATATCCATATGGGTGGAAAATTAGGTGTGCTGGTTGAAATCGGCTGTGAGACTGATTTTGTAGCAAAAAATGAAGATTTTCAGGAATTTGCGAAAAATATTGCCATGCACATTGTTGCTACGAATCCCCTGGGAATAAAAGCTGAAGATGTGCCCGATGAGGTAATAAGTAAGGAAAGGGAGATCTATCACGCACAGGCACTTGAAATGGGAAAACCGGAAAATATGATAGACAAGATAACAGAAGGTAAACTTAGTAAATTTATAAAGGAAAGCTGTCTGTTAAATCAGGCTTATGTTCGGGATCCCAAAATTTCGATTGCAGATCTTTTAAACGAATTAATAGCAAAAATCGGCGAGAATATTACAATCAAGCGTTTCGCAAGATTTCAGATAGGAGAGTCCTAATAATTGCAACTTTCTCGATATAAAAAAGTACTGGTAAAGATAAGCGGTGAAGCACTGATGGGTGAGCAAGACTATGGAATTAGCCCTGATATGTTAAAGTACGTGGCCAAAGAAGTACGTTCGATATGTGATCTTGGAGTTCAGCTTGCAATAGTTGTAGGTGGTGGTAATATTTTCAGGGGGGTTGCCGCAAGTTCATTTAGTATGGATAGAGCTTCCGCAGATCATATGGGGATGCTGGCAACAGTGATAAACAGCCTGGCGCTGCAAGGCACTCTGGAAAAAATGGGAGTTGAAACACGCACACAGACAGCAATATCCATGCACGAGGTGGCCGAGCCATTTATTCGTCGCAGAGCCGTCCGACATCTTGAGAAAGGGCGTGTGGTTATTTTTGCTGCGGGCACAGGAAATCCCTATTTTACGACAGATACGGCAGCTGTTTTAAGAGCCCAGGAGATCCACGCAGAGCTGCTTTTAAAAGCTACAAAAGTGGACGGCCTTTATGATTCTGATCCTGCTGTAAACCGCGAGGCAAAGATGATAAAGGAAATTACATATATGGAAGTCCTGGAAAGGCAGCTCAAAGTTATGGATATGACTGCAATTTCTCTGGCAATGGATAATAATCTTCCATTGACTGTTTTTAATTTGAGACAAAAGGGAAATTTGCGCAAAGTTGTCTGCGGCGAAGAAGTGGGTACGATGATAAACAGCTAACAGCTGATAGCTTTATTAGCTGACAGCTGATAGCTCATAGCTCATAGTTAAATGATGAAAAATCCTTTTTCCTATTAGCTATGAGCTAAGAGCTATGAGCTGTTTTCCTAAGAGCTATCAGCTTTTTTCCACTTAACAAGTTTTAGAGGAAAACATCATGATCGAATCTATATACCGGGAAACAAGGGATAATATGGGCAAGTCGATAGATGCCCTTAAAAATGAATTTAACAGGGTCAGGACCGGCCGGGCTTCTTTGACGATTTTAGACGGAATACGGGTTGATTATTACGGCACACTGACTCCTTTAAACCAGATGGCAACACTTTCTGTCCCTGAGAGCCGATTGATTACTATTCAACCATGGGATGTATCTGTTATCAAAGAAATTGAAAAGGCTATATTAAAATCGGATTTGAGTCTTACGCCATCGAATGATGGTAAAATTATCCGTATATCTATTCCTCCTCTTACGGAAGAAAGAAGGAAAGAACTTGTAAAAGTCATAAATAAAATAAGCGAAGATCATAAAATTGCCGTACGTAATATAAGGCGCGATTCAAACGAACTTTTAAAAGGCCTAAAAAAAGATAGTGATATTTCTGAAGACGATGCGTTCAAGGCCCAGGATCATGTCCAGAAAATTACGGACGAATATATCAAGTCAATTGACGATGTAAATAAAGATAAAGAGAAAGAGATCCTTGAATTCTAGCAAATATACCCCTATCCATACAGATATTGATATTGCAAATCTTCCCTCACATATTGCCATTATTATGGATGGAAACGGACGCTGGGCAAAAAAACGTCTGCTTAACCGGATTAAAGGACATGAAAAGGGCGTAGAAGCTGTTCGGACGGTTGTTAGAGCTTCCAGAAAAATTGGAATAGACTACCTTACACTGTATGCTTTTTCTACTGAAAACTGGCAACGACCAAAAAACGAGGTCAATGCCCTTATGGCCATCCTTGTAAAATTTCTTAAATCAGAAAAGAAAGAGATGATGGATAATAATATCCGGCTTAATGCTATCGGGCAGATAGAACGGCTGCACGAAGATGTTCAGCAAGAGCTGGATAAAATAATGGTGCTGACAAAAAAAAATAGTGGAATGCAGTTAAATCTTGCACTTAGCTATGGCGGGCGTTGGGAAATTGTACAAATGGTCCGCCGGATTGCTTTGAAAGTAAAAGACGGTCAGATAGATGCTGATTTGATAACACCTGAAATAATATCAAAACATCTTTGTACGAATTCAATTCCTGACCCGGATTTACTGATTCGTACAAGCGGGGAAATGCGTATAAGCAATTTTCTGCTGTGGCAAATTGCCTATACGGAAATCTATGTTACTGATACATTGTGGCCGGACTTTACGAAAGATGAATTTTTATCTATTATTAAAACCTACCAGCAGCGTGAACGCAGATTCGGCGGGGTAGGGGGGTGACCAGTTAGTATCTTAAAAGTTATCTTTTTGCATTTGGTGTCAAAAAAATTGGATTGAAATATTTTCACCGTCTCCAAATGATTGAAGATTGTCGATTGAAGATTGACTATTTAAGGTCCGCCTCCGGCGGAGCAATTTTAAAAAATGACAGAGCGAAGCGACATCCACAAATATTCAATCTTCAATAATCAATAGTCAATTAGGTTCCGGTTTATCCGGGTTAGGTGGTTTTGAAAGTGCTAAAATTACTTTTCGACTATCAGCTATCACCTATGAGCTATCAACTATTATTATGCACTTAAAACGCTGGATAACAGGAATTATTGCACTTCCCTTTCTTATTTTTTTTATTGCCAGGGGAGGTGCTTATTTTGTTGTTTTGGTCGGAGCCGTATGCCTGCTGTCCATGTGGGAATATTTCCGTATTGTTTCAGATGCAAAAGGAAAGGTTGTATCTGTTATTATGATTGTCGGCCTTTTGGTCGGAGCCTTGATTATCCTCGCAGCTTCAGGAAGCTCTTTTAATCTTATTTCAGGAATTATTGCATTAAATATGATTATTTGTGGTCTGGTTTCTCTTCCGCAATACAAAACCAATCCTCTTGTGCTTGAAACAATAAAAAAGCAGGTTCAGGGAATTATATATATTCCACTTTTGCTTTCCTTTCTGGTTCTTATACGAAATCAGACAGACGGTATGATTTGGATATTTCTTATTTTGGCTGTAATATTTGCCGGAGACACAAGTGCATATTATTTTGGCTCTTACCTTGGTCGGCATAAGCTTTGTCCGGCTGTGAGTCCGAAAAAGACAATAGAAGGTTCAGTCGGTGGACTTGCAGCAAATCTGCTTGTCGGCTCAGTTGTAAAGCTATTTTTCCTTCCCGAACTGCCATGGGTGCCAAGCCTTTTCTTATTTGTTGCCATGGGGATTGCAGGGCAGGCAGGTGATTTGTTTGAATCTATGCTGAAG
>JAUWMJ010000236.1 GCA_030613225.1 Desulfobacterales bacterium | reverse complement strand
TTATTGAACCGTCGAGTGTAAGTGGCTCCCAACCACTGCATGCTTTTGGATAGATTGGCACGGGTAGTCCTGAGCAAAATATGATAGTGGTTATTCATCAGAACATAGGCAAAGATATCGATTTCAAACCGCACCGACATTTCACCCAGACTATCCATAAAGGACAATCGGTCTTCACTGTCCCGGTAGATCTCCCTTTGCTCGTTTCCCCGTGAAAGAACGTGGTAAAGAGCACCTTCAAATTCTATGCGCCAAGGCCTTGCCATGGTGAGAAATTACCACCTTTCACTTTTATATGTCAACAACTAATCACTATGCAAGATGTGACCCCAGCCCTATGTCAACAACTAATCACTATGCAAGATGTGACCCCAGCCACACCTTGCCTTTAAAAAAAATTCTTTCGTTTTATTTTCAACAAAATAACGATGAAAAAGGAAGGCACCCAAATCCATAACAGTTCACTTGTTAAAACCGCTAAGCCGCGTTGACCAAAAAATGCTTTAATACTTAGCGGAGAGACTTCAATAGGCGTCCATGGGAAAAAGTACCTGTCATTGGTAACAGGTGACAGCAGAGCGATACCGCTGCCGCCATTGGTCAGGGCATCAGACAGTCCATGGCTTGCTGTGAGAACAAAAAAATAAAGCGCATATTTCCACCACTGATTTGAAAAAGCTGCTTCCTTTCGATAAAAAATACAAACAATTAATATACTGAGCAATGCTGCAAAAAATGGAGAGTGAAAAAAGCCTCTGTGACCAAAAAAATGATAGCTCGGTATGTATAACCAGTTGTAGCCTATGACGTCTGCATCCGGCAGGATCGAACATGCGATGCTCAACACCCAGAATTTCAGGGGTTTTTTTCCAGAGCTGAAACCGCACGCTGCGGAAATACCAATTACAGAATGGGTAATGACTGTGGGCATAATAATTTCCTGTCTGAGATATTAAAGAGACAAGTGAGTGGCAACAGTTTCAATCATTCAGTTGTAAAAACCGAAAATATTAATACTCCCAGCTTTGAATCCGCCATTTATCATTTTCCAACCGAATATTGAAAATCATCAGAAAATTGTTATCTCCACGAGCCATATAAATTTTCACTTCAGCTTTATCGCCGGAAACTGTCATTTTGGGCGTTCCCAATGCGATAGAATTGTTTTCAGCAAGCCTTTGGGGGAGAATTTTAACATACTCATCCTTGGAAAAGATCTTCCGATCCCTTCCAAGCATTATCGAAGCTTTTGCGTGGATAAGATTTGCAACTTTCTTAGAATCCCGGATAATTACTGCATTCTGAAAATCTGACAAAACACTTTTCAGCGCTTGCTCCTGGGGGGATTTCGGCTCATAATCGGCAAGGGGTGTATTTTGCCCACAAGATAATAATGCCGTCAGTGCTATTGCGAGAACAAGATGTTTAAGCATGATATAAAATTTTACCTTTTATATAAGTACTTGGCCATATGTTTTCAAGCAGCTACGCCTGATTTATCAAGGGACAATGGCAAAAAAGTAACGGAAAACTTTTGTCCAATTACTTAATTGCCAATCTACTGTTTAAAGCTCTTTGGCATCACAGTTATATGAGAGCTTAACATTGTTAATAGACGGAAATATTTTCCATGATATGGGACTATATATATGGAAAATATTTCCATGTATCCGTATATTAAATACAAATACAGTAAATATTTCTCTTGGATTTTATAACTCTTTTATCTATTATAACATTTTCTGCTTAACAATATAAAACAATGAAAATATGGAAAGTAAGAGAAAATTAATTTTTTATGTAGGCGTTCACGGGTTCAAAGGTTCAGAGGTTCAAGGTTCCATTTTCGTTCCCGGACTGCATTTGGAACGTGTATTTATAAGAAAAGCGTCATCTTTTGCAGGCCCAATCCAAAATTTGGAGCCAAATTTGCAATTACTTTGGAAAATGACCATGTTCAACGAAGACTTTGGGTCTTCAATGCCTTCTTTGCCCTTAACCCTGAACGTTGAACCCTGAACCTGTGAACGGTTACGTAGATAGCACATACAGTATTATATTGCAAATACCATTGTTGATAAAAAGAGTGAAAAGGTTATTTTTTCAAAAGCCTTGCGGAATTATAAAATATCTTGCTTACAGGCTTTAATAAGTATATATGTCACAACCTGGCATAAAGGGTCAAATTAAAAACTCTTTCATTATTCAGCTTCCCCTTTCCTCAATTTCCATCCACCTCCCAAGCGGGCTCCGCGGCAGGGCAGGGGAAAATTTTAAGGAATTACCATGTTAAGTGAAAAAGAAAAGCTGGACACTCTGGCTAATTTAATGATCGAACTAAACCAGGTAAGCGACCTGGATATTTTGATGGAACATGTTTTAACACAGGCGCGTAGATTTGTTAATGCTGATGCCGGGTCAATCTACATAGTTTATGGTGACTCGCTTCAGTTCACTTATACACAGAACGATACACTGCAAAAGCGTCTTCTTAAAGGTGAAAAACTGATTTATTCCACTTTCACTTTGCCTATAAATGAACAAAGTATTGCCGGTTATGTTGCCGCCACAGGCAGGCCTCTGAATCTGCAGGACGTTTACAGTCTCGATCCGGGCTTGCCATTCAAATTCAGCAGGGAGTTCGATGATGCATCAAAATACAAGACAAACTCGGTCCTTACTGTCCCACTAAAAGCGGCAAATAGAGACATCCTTGGCGTAGCGCAGATTATTAATGCCAAGGATGCTGATAACAATCTGATATCATTTTCTGAAAAAGACGAAAAGATGATGATGCATTTTGCCGGTATTGCTTCCGTAGCATTGGAACGTGCCAAGATGACGCGGGCAAATATACTTCGTATGATCAAGATGGCCGAAATGCGCGATCCCAAGGAGACGGGAGCACATGTTAACCGTGTAGGAGCATTTGCTGTAGAAATATACGAACAATGGGCTTTAAAGCGCAATCTTTCCAGGAAAGAAATAGATAAAAACCGCGATGTTCTTCGTATGGCTGCGATGCTCCATGATGTGGGGAAGGTGGCTATTTCAGACGTGATACTGAAAAAACCGGGCAGATTCAGCAAAGACGAATTTGAAATTATGAAGCAGCACACCATTCTTGGAGCCAGGCTGTTTTTAGACCGTCAATCCGACTTTGATAAGGCGGCGTTAGTAGTTGCACTGACTCATCATGAGCGGTGGGATGGAAAAGGTTATCCCGGGCCTGTAAATATTTTAGACGGTAGACCAATAACGAATTCCGCAACCTCTGAAGAAATGCCTGTCGGGATTAAAAAGGAAGAAATACCTCTTTTTGGCAGGATAGTGGCCATTGCAGACGTTTATGATGCTCTTTCAACTGTGAGGACTTACAAAGAGGCATGGGATGAATCTGAAGTATTGTCTGTAATTGAAAAAGAGGCAGGATTTCATTTCGACCCTGAAATTGTCGAAGTTTTCTTTTCCACCATTGATATGATGCGGTCTATACAGGAAAGATATAAAGATAATCAGTAAACGTTCACAGGTTCAGGGTTCAACGTTCAGGGTTAAGGGCAAAGAAGGCATAGAAGATCCAAAGTCCTCGTTAAACATGGTCATCTTCTCAAATAATTGCCAATTTGGCTTCAAATTTTGGATTAGGCCTGTCGAAGATGACGCTTTTATCATAAATACACGTTCCAAATGCAGTCCGGGAACAAATGTGGAACCTTGAACCTCTGAACCTTTGAACCCGTGAACGCTTACCATAGTTCATTGGGAAAACTGTAAACTGTGAACTGAAAACTGTGAACCGATCAACCTGTGAATCATTACCATAAAGGTTAAAAATTATGAAGACTCGCGAAATAATAACCATTTTGGTTGTCCTTTTATTTTTCTTATCATGCGTACCAAAGGCAGTTATTCCACCAGCGCCTGAGGAAGTTTTTACGGAAGAAGAACTTTTCTTAAGAGCCGAAGAACTTTTTAATGCAAAATCTTACCGGGAGGCTCTCAATACATACGAAAGATACCTTTCATTTTTTCCTGAAGGGACATTTGCCGCCGACGCTTTGATGAAAACGGGTATGATCTATCTGGCGGTGAAAAAAAATAAAAAAGCACGAAAGATTTTCAATCGTTTGCTTTCCGAATACCCGGACAGCCCTCTTGTTTACGATGCCAGGATTGAAATACTTATTACATATTATAACGAAGAAAAATTTTCAGAAGTTATACAGCTTGCTTCAAGTCTTTTGGAAGGTAAGATATCAAAGGCTAACATCGGAAGGATATACACAATTCTTGGCAATACCTATGTGGCTACGGATTCCCCGGAAGATTCGATATATTTTTTTGCTATGGCTCATAAAATGTCCGAAGACCAAAAAAAAGAGTCTATAATTGTGAAAATGAAAGAAGCTGTCGGCAAGCTTGATTCTTCGAGCATTTTATCACTTCTGAACTACATTGAAGACAAGCTGCCCATGGGTTATCTCATGTACCAGCTTGGAGTGAACTATTCAAAAGAAGAAAAACCAGATGAAGCTGTAAGAGCTTTAACAGGGTTCGTCAAGAGCTTTCCTGAGCACGAAAACGTACACCAGGCAAACCTCCTGATAGAAGAGATTGCAGGGAAAACGGTGTACAGTCGCTATACGATAGGATGTTTACTTCCGCTGAGCGGCCCGTATAGAAAGTACGGGAACAGGGCAATGAAAGGTATTGAACTTGCACTGTCGCAATTTAACTCTAAAGTTGATAATCCATCCATTCATTTATTAATAAAGGATACAGGGGGCAATCCTGACAAAGCTATTCTTGCTATGCATGACTTGCAAAATGATCAGGTAGCAGCAACAATAGGCCCGATTATTACAGCGGAAGCTGTAGCAACTGAAGCACAGTATAGCGGGATTCCAATGATTACAATTACGCAGAAAGAAAATATTACCGAGATAAGCGACAATGTTTTCAGAAACTTTATTACACCTGAAATGCAGGTAAAGGCTGTTGTTTCTTATGCTGTTGAAGTTCTTGATGTAAAAAATTTTGCTGTTTTATATCCCGAAGAGAAATATGGAACACATTTTATGAATCTGTTTTGGGATGAGGTACTTAAATACGGGGGTAAAATTGTCGGAGCAGAATCGTATAATCCCTCACATACGGATTTCAAAGATCCGATTAAAAAGCTTGTAGGACTTTACTATGAAGTTCCTGATGATCTTAAGGAAAAGCCCGATGCAAAAAAGCCGGACGATAAAAATGAAGAGCCCGAACCGATTGTTGATTTTGAAGCAATTTTTATTCCGGATGCCCCTAATAAAGTTGGGCTGATAGTACCTCAACTGGCATTTCATGATATTGAGGATGTATATCTTCTGGGAACCAACTTATGGCATTCCAAAAAGCTGGTGGATATGACAAAGGAATATATTCAAAGGGCAATAATCCCTGACGGTTTTTTTTCTGAGAGCACTTCCGTACGGGTCAGAGATTTTGTAGAGAATTTTGAAAAGACATACGCAGAGAAGCCCGGATTTATGGAAGCTATCGCATATGACACATCCATGATTTTATTTCAAATATTGAGCAGGCCTGATGTCAGATCCAGGAATGCAATTAAAAATGAACTCATGCT
>JAUWMJ010000267.1 GCA_030613225.1 Desulfobacterales bacterium | reverse complement strand
CTTATGTAACAACCCAGACTGCTTTTTTCCTGGCCAGCTGAATTACTTTACTGCTAACCCTTCCAATGAAAAAATCTCTGACTTTGGACAGCCCTTTTCTGGCAACAACTATAGTCCCGTAATTTCCTTTTTCAGCTTCCTGAACAATGGCACCGGCACGGCTGTATGCGTCCGTAATTATTTCCGTACTTATTTGATCCGATTCAAACCCTGATTTTATCAAAAGGCTTTTCGCTTCATCAAAGAAAGCGCTGATACTTTTTTTCGCTTCCTTAAAACTGTCGTTCTTTAAAACAACTTTTTGGCTTTCTTTATGGAACGTGTGATCCTCTCTGATCACATGTACCAGTTCTGTCTCGCAAACCTCGCAATCGCCCAGTGTAGCACATACACAATCCACAGCCCGCATAGAGTCCTTTGAGCCGTCTAAAGCAAGAAGTGCTTTGCCCGGTTCTACGCTCTTTCCAACCACCACAAGCGTATTAAAAGAAATTTTTTCAACAAGTTTGGTTGCAACACTTCCCAAAGCAATCTCCTTTATCTTGCCTGTACTCTTTCGCCCAACCACAATGAAATCGTAACCTTCATGAGCCTCTTTGATGATATCTCTGGCAATCCCTTTTTTCCTGTGACGGATTCTCACAGAAACCGCCTCTTTTGGAAAACCGGCATTCAAAAGAATTTGCGTTACCTTTTTCGAATGTTCCTTGAGCGCTTCTTTTTGCTGTGCTTCCCACGCCCTTGCACTTCTGACTGATTGTTTGAACTGCGGCGCTTTTCCCAGGTCGCTGTAATTTTGTGGTACCCCCCTGTAAACATATAATAAAACTACCTGCATTTTATGAAACGGTGGAATTTTAGCTACATACCTGACCGTTTCAAAAGAGCGATCAGATCCGTCAACTGCCAGTAATATTTTCTTTTGTCTTTTAGCTGTCATCACAAACCTCCTTTTAGTAAATCTCTCTTTTGTTTTTCTGATGATCCACCATGTAAAGCAAGGTTGCTTTTTCTCTAAATTCTCTTTTAAGATTTTCTAATTCTGCACGATCGATATCATACATCCTGACATAGACTTTGCGATATCCTTGGGTAACGTTCTCATAGGAAGTCAGGATACTTACCATGCGGCCGCCGTATTTTCTTATTACATCTGCAATTTCTTTAATAGAACCAGGTTCATCTTTAAACAAAAAGGCAAACTGGATGCCCTTTGTCCCAACACCTGTCAGAGAAATCAGTACTTTGAATAAATCAGTCTGAGTGATGGTTCCCACAACTTTTCCTTCATTATCTATAACAGGCGCACCGGATATTTTGTTTTTTAAAAGAATTTCGGCTGTTTCCTCTACAGTAAAATCGTCAGGAATCATTATGGGATCTTTTGTCATTATATCCCTGACCTTTATCTTTGAGACAAGAAAAAGAAGTTCATGAACATCCAGCGTTGTGGCGTCAGAAGCAGAAGCCCTTTTTAAATCACGGTCTGTAATTATACCCACAAGCTTCTCGTTTTTCATAACCGGCATCATTTTAATGTCATTTTCTTTTAACAGTTTTATAGCCTCCTGCATTGAATCGTTGATATCAACTGTTATAACATTTTTGCTCATCCAGTTTTTTACCAGCATGATTATTCCTCCTTATTTTTGCAATAATTCATTGCTTTGATAATTTGGCTGCTTCCTTTAATCCTGCAACGACATTTATCGCTAACCATAATGTGCCTTTTTTACTTGTTTGGTTATCACCTGAGTGTTCCGGGCTTGCCGGGGCGCAGCCGAAGGCGAAGCCTGGTTACGAGTTGCGAGTTGTTAATCGGAAATAATCTTTTTTTTTACCCGCACCCCGCACATCGCAACCCGTAACTCGTAACCCGCAACGATATTGCATGACACAAAAAGAAGCTGCTGCTAACTAAAGCCGGCAAGTTGCGTTGTCGGGTTAAATGATTCTGCTATTTATAGAGCAACCACTGTGCCAAGATAGGCATCGGCCAGGCAATAATTATAACTGCTTGAATATACTTTTGATTTTATTGTTTCAGGATGTGGTAAGGTAAGGATGTAAGCCGGATATATGTCGGATTATTTTACAAGATGTAAAATCTAACCCGGACAAGCCGGAACCAAATTGAATATTGACGATTTGTGGTACCGCTCGCGCAGTGCAGGCGCTTGCGCCACGTGTCGCTCTGTCTTTTCTATTGAAATCGATAGAATTCCTTAAATCGCCAATCTTCAATCTTCAATCTTCAATTTTAAGACCGGTCTTATTTAACAGAAGTTTCGATTTTTAGATTGTACTTTTCTATTTTTGAATGCAGGGTTGGCCTGGAAAGTCCAAGGAGCTTTGCAGCACGGGAGCGATTACCTCCGGAAAGGATAAGTGCTTCGCTAATTAAAATACTCGCTATATTGTCCATGCATGAATCAAAAAGATTCTTTTCGTTTTTAACACTTAGGGCTTTTCTCGCCCATTTTCGGACCACCTGGACTGTGGTTTCATCAGATAATGTGCCCTGGTTTTCACCGCTGATAGCCTGTTCGATTTCTTCAGTATGGATCGGGGTCCCACGGTTGAATATCAGGGCTTTTTGAATTGCATTACCAAGCTCTCGAATATTGCCAGGCCAGGGATGCCTGGTGAGTAAATCCATCGCCTCTTTAGTTATTCCAGGATTATCCATACCGAGTTCAGCGGTATAGCGGGAAATGAAATATTCAGTCAAAAGGAGTATATCGCTTGTACGTTCACGCAGGGGGGGAAGTGAGATAGTGACAACCTTAAGGCGGTAATAAAGATCGTCCCTGAAGCGCCCTTCATTTAAAGCCGTTTCAAGATCACGGTTGGTAGCTGCAATAATTCTTACATCTACCGGAATTGTACCCCTCCCTCCGAGACGTTCTATGCTTCTTTCCTGCAATAATCTCAGGATCTTGGCCTGTATTGAAAAAGGCATATCACCAATTTCATCCAAAAAGACAGTCCCCTTGTGAGCCTGTTCGATCTTTCCTACACGGCGATGGACTGCGCCTGTAAACGCCCCTTTTTCATAACCGAACAGTTCACTTTCAAGAAGATTTTCCGGAATTGCCACACAGTTAATCACAAGAAAAGGCTTTTCTGCACGAAGGCTGTGCTGGTAGATGGCCCTGGCCACCAGTTCTTTTCCGGTACCCGACTCTCCCCTGATAAGCACAGTGACATCAGATGATGCAACTCTGCCTATAGCCTTGTAAACATCCTGCATCGGCTTACTCCTGCCGATAATAGCCTCTTTTGAAGCCTTTTCAGGTACAACGTCCATCTCCACCGGAGTACGCATAAAACGACCCGCTTCCAGCGCCTGACCGATAACAGTCAGCATATCAGGAATATCAAAAGGCTTGAGCATGTAGTCGAATGCTCCCATTTTAGTGGCTTCAATAGCGGTTTCGGTTGTACCGTAAGCGGTCATAATAATTACAGGAAGCTTACCTTCTATTTCGCGAATCGCCTGAAAGGTTTCCATACCGCTCATTCCCGGCAAACGTATATCCAGAACAACCAGGTCGGGAATTTCTTTTCGTATTATATCAAGACCTGCCTCCCCTGAAGCTGCGCCTTGAACACTGTATCCCTCCTGTGACAAAACCTTTTGAAAGCTTTTTCTTAGCTGATCATCGTCGTCAATTATCAGAATGTTGCTCAAGGTCTGACTCCTTTACCGGAAGTGTAATAATAAATGTAGTTCCATCACCTTCTTTTGATGTAATATCCAGCCAGCCCTGGTGCTCTTCCACAATTCGGGTGGCAATACTAAGCCCCAGACCGGTTCCATCCTCCTTGGTTGTAAAAAAAGGCTGGAATATTTTCTCCTTTATCGATTCGGGAATTCCGGGACCATTATCGCTAAGCCGGATCACAGCCACCCGGCCCAGCGGTTTTGCAGAAGTTTCTTCTTCATAAATGACAATTTTGCCTCCTCTTTTCATGGCTTCACATGCATTCATAACAATGTTTACAAGAACCTCCTTTAACTGCTCAGGATCAACCTGAATTTCGGGAAGTGGTCGCCTGCGTATGATTTTTATGGTGACATCATATGATTTCAAACGGTGTTCCAGCAGTTGTATTACAAGATCAACTACAACAGACGGGCTTATTTGCTGCATTTTCAGCTTTGGAGGCCTGGAAAATTCAAGAAAATTCTGGACAATATTATCAATATGGCGGATTTCTTCGGATATTACTTCAAAATCTTCCTGCTGAGTGGCAGTCAGTTCAAGGGACCTGTCCAGAGAAAAAAGGCGCATTTTTACTGAAGTAAAAGGGTTGCGTATGCTGTGGGCCATACCTGCCGCCAGCTTTCCGACAAGGGCCATCTTTTCAGCCTGCAACAAGTTCTCCCTGCTCTTTTCCAGCTCGGAATGTACTTGATCTACATCTTCAATCAAGCCTCGAACACTGCGGCTTAGTGCTTTAATTTCATTTTCTGCGGGGTGTTTGATGCCTTTCCTGTCAGCCGCAAGCGCTAACCTTTGAACAGGACCCAGGATATGGTTAATCATGACAAAAGCCAGAAAGATACCCAGAAAAAAAGCAGCTGCAACCGCAGCCACAGCTATATATCTTAGCCTTTCAGCCTGGATACTGCTTTTCTTTCTGGCCTGCCTGATCCTTTCTGTATGGATATTCTTGTATTGTTCGCAGAGGGAAAGGATTTTGGGAAATTGGCCACGCACCTCTTGGTGGAGTCTTGCACCGGTTTCGCGTTCTCCGGCTTTATAGTATGCAATAACACGGTCTTTGTCGGCAACAAACCGCCTGTACTCTAATTCTATAAGGTCAACGGCCTTTTTCTGCTGTTCACTATCGGCAAGATTCCTGGCCTCAGTAAGCTGCTCATTAAAAGCCTGCCGATATTCTCCCAGTTGCCTTAGCCAGTCCGGATCACCATCAATAAAATAATAGGAAAGAAATCCTTTTTGATTTACGAGGGAGGTTGCCAAAGCCTCGGCCGTCTGGAAAGCTGTCAGGTCCTTTTTTGTAATAGACGTCAGCAGCCTTTCCATCCGATAGGTGTACCATACCATGACAACACCACCTATCATGGTAATAATAACCAAAGCAGCCAAAATTAAAAAAATACGGTTGCGCAGGCTTATTCGATTCCACATCTTAGGAATCCTTTGCGTAAAAAACCATAAAAACTTT
>JAUWMJ010000188.1 GCA_030613225.1 Desulfobacterales bacterium | reverse complement strand
GATCATGAAGAATGCAGGATAGCAAAAGTTAAGGAAAGCAAACTTGAAGAATTTCACATCGAAAGTGCTTCAAAGGAAATTACCCACGGAAACATATATAAAGCCGTCATCACCCGCGTAGAACCCAGCCTTCAGGCCGTGTTTGTCGATTACGGTGGACAGCGACACGGATTCCTGCAAAAACATGAAATCCACAGCGACTACTACCAGGACAACACTACAGGTGAACAGTCGATAAATCACATAGTCAAGCGCGGCCAGGAGCTTCTTGTCCAGGTCACAAAAGATCCGTTCATGAAGAAAGGAGCTATGCTCACAACATTCATATCTTTGCCGGGCAGATACCTGGTGCTTATGCCCGGAAGTGAAAACCGCGGTATTTCGAGAAAGATAGAAGATGAAGATGAACGCAACAGGCTGAAAGAAATTATCGTCAAGCTAAAGCTGCCGCAAGGTTTTGGCGTAATTGTCCGCACAGCAGGAGTTACCTGTACAAAAACCCTTTTGTCCAAAGACATGAAATATCTGATGCGGCTTTGGAAAACCATAAAAAAAAATGTGATGAAGGAAAAGGCTCCTTGTCTCCTGTACAAAGAAAGAAATCTTGTTTTAAGATCAATTCGTGACTATTTTACCCCTGACATAACTGAAATCCTTATAGACGATGGCCCGGTATTTACGGAAGTAAAAAATTTTATTAAAATCATCTCATCCAGGCATGCAAAAATTGTCAAGCTCTATAAAGGCGATAAGCCGATATTTACTAAATCTCAGCTTGAAAGTCAGATTGCAACAATATTTGAAAGTCGTGTTCCATTGAAATCCGGTGGCAGTATTGTAATAGAACCGACTGAAGCCATGGTATCAATAGATGTTAACTCGGGAAAAGCAACCCGTGAAAAATCCATTGAGAAAACCGCCCTGCTGACAAATATTGAAGCAGCCGAAGAAATTACGCGTCAGCTGCGACTGCGGGATTTAGGTGGTTTAATCGTAATTGATTTTATAGATATGAAAGATCATAAGCACCGGCTCGATGTCGAAAGGGCTGTGAAGACA
Source organism: Desulfobacterales bacterium (assembly GCA_030613225.1). Next base: position 5,375 of record JAUWMJ010000188.1, on the reverse strand, counting down.
CACGTTAAAAATGATAAGGCCAGAACTAAAGTCGGTAGAATTTCCATATTCGGACTAATGGAAATGTCAAGGCAGCGAATAAGGCCCTCCATTGAATTCGGCAGCTTTGAGCCATGCAAATTTTGCCTTGGAAAAGGTGTAACACCCTCTGCCGAAACTTTAGCTCTGCGCTTTATTAGAAAACTTCGTCTTGAAACTCTGGAAAGTGATATTTCCAGTGCAAAAGGTTTTGTACCTGTTAATGTTGCTGACTACATTTTGAACAAAAAACGCAAAGAAATCCTGGATCTGGAGTTAAGCCGCAATATTAATATCACCATTGAAGCTGACAATTCGATGATTCCCGGAGAAAGCAATATTATTTGTGAAAAATAGATTTGACGTAATTTTTTTTTTAAAGTATATCAGCGCAACTTTATTTATCTATCAATAATGATACATTCGTAGAAAAACGAATCTATCAGGTTTTAGGTATTAAGTTTTAAGTTTTAGGTTAATGTAAATATCTGTTTTACTTAAAACTTAATACCTAAAACTTAAAACGTTTCGTAAAAAGTGGTTTTTGGCTTTTTACGAAACCATCAACAATTAAAGGAGGTTTATCTTGATTAGTATCGCATACGCAATGGGCCAGGGAGGAGACGCTGCCGGACAGGGAGCAGGAGGATTTTCAGGGTTTATCCCTCTTATCCTGATGTTTGTTATTTTTTATTTTCTGCTTATTCGGCCTCAACAGAAAAAGACAAAACAACACCGCGAAATGATATCCGGTCTTAAAAAAGGAGACCGCATAATTACAAGCGGCGGCATTCATGGTCGCATAACAGGCATTGACGAAACAACATTAACGGTTGAAATATCCGACAGGGTTCGGGTTAAAGTCGCCAGGGGTAATGTCGGAACAAAAATAGAGACGGCAACCCAGCCCCCGCCTGAAAAAAAAAACAAACCTGATTCAAAAAAATCGAAATAAATTCAGACTTTTTAAAACCTGAACCCACCTTTCATAAAAGGTGGTTTCTTACAACACCATCATTATGCTTAAATAAATATTTAAGGGAAAAGACCATTGAAGAATATTTCTTGGAAACCTGTATTTGTTCTTATAGTTATTATTACAGCCTTTATCTATCTTCTTCCGACTATAAAGCCGACTTTCTGGCCGCACAAAAAGATAAATTTAGGCCTTGACCTTCAAGGTGGTATGCATCTTGTCCTTGAAGTTGACACGGAAAAGGCTGTGGAAAGTAATATTGAACGAATAAGCCAGGAAATTCGTAGTCTCTGCAAAAAAGAACACATCAGAAGAATACAAATAGAACGAATTCAGGGCGCAAAAATACTTATCACTATCAAGGAAGAAGAGAGCATTAAGAAATTTGAGGCGTTTCTGGACAAAGAATTCAGTGGTCTTCGTATAGCTTCAAAATCAACAGAAAACGGAGTGTTTTCCATTACTCTCGATCTCCCGGAAAAAGAAACGGACAATATCAAGGAAATGGCTACCAGGCAGGCTCTTGAAACAATCAGAAACCGTATAGACCAGTTTGGCGTAAGCGAACCTGATATACGACTCCAGGGTGAAAAACGGATTCTCATTCAACTGCCTGGAATAAAGGATACACAAAGGGCAAAAGACCTTATCGGAAAAACAGCGCTCCTTGAATTCAAACTGCTGGATGAGGTCAACGACATTAACTCCGCGCTTAAGGGTTCCGTCCCTCGCGGAAGCGAAATTCTCTACCAGATTACCCAGAGTTCCGAAACAAATCGTTCAGTAAAAACACCCTTTCTCGTAAAAAAGCGAACACTTTTAACAGGAGCAAACCTCACAGATGCAAGGGTTCAGATTGATTCACAGTATAATGAACCTTATGTTTCCATATCTTTTGACAAAAAAGGTGGACGTACTTTTGCCAAAATAACCGGTGAAAATGTTAAAAAGCGACTTGCAATCGTACTGGATAATAAAGTTTATTCAGCACCGGTAATCCAGGAAAAAATATCAGGCGGCCAGGCCCGAATTACCGGCAGTTTCACCACTGAAGAAGCAAACGATCTTGCCATAGCACTCAGGGCAGGCGCTCTGCCGGCGCCTGTCAGGATCCTTGAAGAAAGAACCGTAGGACCTTCCCTTGGCGCTGATTCAATTAGAAAAGGACTTATATCCATGTGCATCGGTGGTATCCTGGTGGTTCTTTTTATGATTATTTATTATAAATTTTCCGGCATTCTCGCCGATCTCGCTCTCGTCTTTAATATCATTCTTATTGCAGCAGGGCTTGCCGCTTTTCAGGCTACCCTTACCCTTCCAGGAATAGCGGGAATAATACTTACAATAGGAATGGCAGTGGATGCCAATGTTTTAATATTTGAGCGTATCCGGGAAGAATTAAATATCGGGAGGACTCCCAGGGCAGCCGTTGATGCCGGCTACGACAGGGCAACTCTTACCATCCTTGATGCCAACGTCACAACCCTTATTGCAGCGCTTGTTCTTTTTCAGTTTGGAACAGGTCCTGTCAAGGGTTTTGCCGTTACTTTAAGTCTGGGCGTACTGGCAAGTCTTTTTACAGCCCTTATCATGACCAGGATGATATTCGATTATATTTTGATGAAGCGTAAAATTAAACATATAAGCATATAGGAATTCAAGAGGCCACATTAATGCAATTTATAAAACCTGATATTAACATAAATTTTACCGGCAAACGAAAGATAGCTTTCTTGGTATCGATTGCAATGATCCTTGTCAGTATTTCCTCCATTATAATACACAAAGGCCCTAAATACGGAGTCGATTTTGCCGGTGGTACACTTGTACAGGTAAAATTTTTTGATTCCGTCCAACTGGACGATATTAAGTCCGGGCTTTATACCATTGGACTCAAAAAATCATCTGTGCAGATGTTTGGTGAAAAGAAAGAAAATGAATTCCTTATCCGTACCGATATTGCAGTTATGACTTCCGAAGGCTTTTCAGAAAAAGTGGAAAAAGCACTACAATCATCAACAGGTACCAACGTTGAAATTCGCCGGGTTGAAATGGTTGGCCCCCAGGTCGGCAAGGATCTCAGGGAAAAGGCTCTCTTTGCAATGTTCTATGCCCTTTTGTTTATAACAATATATATCTCCGGCAGGTTTGAATTAAAATGGGTTTTGAGTGGGGTCATGACAGCAGCACTTATTGGCGCCATTTACTTTTTTAATCTTTTTAATGTCAGCATCCCGTTTCTGATTGCCACAGCACTCATAGTCACCCTCATTCTTTTCTGGTTTCTCGAGCTTAAATACGCCATGGGTGCCATTGTAGCACTCATTCATGATGTTACTATCACCGTTGGTCTCTTTTCCATCCTTGACAAGGAGTTTACCCTGCCCATTATTGCGGCACTCCTTACTATTATCGGGTATTCATTAAACGATACCATCATTGTTTTTGACCGCATTCGTGAAAACCTGAAAAAGCACCATAAAAAACCTCTTGAATTCATACTGAACAGAAGTATAAACGAAACCCTCTCACGCACACTGCTTACCTCCTTAACCACCCTTACTGTGCTTATTACCCTGTTTGTTCTGGGCGGAGGAATTATCCATGACTTTGCATTCGCTATGATCATCGGTGTTCTGGTGGGAACTTATTCCTCCATATATGTGGCAAGCCCTATTCTACTTGCCTGGCAGGGGCGAGGAAAAAAAACTTAGCTCATAGCTGATAGCTCTTAGCTCATAGTAATCCGCCTGTGGCGGACAGGCTATGAGCTATCAGCTATAAGCTATGAGCTAATAAATTACGGAGTAATTTATTCAAAGGTCGTCAACTTATTTATGGAAAAAATTCTGCCATGGTTTTTTCTTAAAAGTGTTCCTGGAATCGGAAATCATACTTTTAAGAGGCTTTTTGACCATTTCAGCTCACCTGATCTTATTTTGCAGTCAGCCTATAATGAACTTTTGCAGGTTGAAGGCATGACCCGGCGCCTTGCCTCTGCTATCAAAAAACATAAACTGCCTGACCGGGTCAGAAGGGAGCTTGATAATACAGTACAAAGAGGTTACCGGATTATTACAATGTCTGATTCCGAGTACCCTCCGCTGTTGCTTCAAATACCTGATCCTCCTCCTTTTTTATATGTTTATGGTTCTCTCAACACTTCAACCGGATGTATTGCTGTTGTAGGTTCAAGGAATGCAACAAGCTACGGTGTTTCCACTACAATACGCCTTTGTTCCGATTTGGCTTCCCGTAAAATGACCGTGGTCAGCGGTATGGCAATAGGTATTGATACTGCCGCCCACGAAGGCGCACTGATAGGCAGGGGTAAAACTATTGCGGTGCTTGGAAGCGGTTTTGAAAGAGTTTATCCCGCACAAAATCTGAAACTTTTTCATAAAATCGCTGAAAACGGGGCTGTTATTACCGAATTTCCCCTTAACACGGAGCCCGAGGCACATAACTTTCCTTTACGAAACAGGATCATCAGTGGCATAAGTCTTGGAACTGTGATCGTTGAAGCCACTAAAAAAAGCGGCTCACTAATAACAGCACGACTTGCGGCAGAGCAAAACAGGGAAGTCTTTGCCGTCCCGGGCAGCATCCAGTCATTTAAAAGTACCGGTACGCACACCCTTATTAAACAGGGAGCCAAGCTTGTTGAACATGCCCAGGATATTATTGAAGAGCTGTCCCCTGCAATGGCTGCCTGCGCAGGTGAGAACAACGCAGATAAAAATAAAATAATCGAAACGGTTGATCAGCTTTCACCGGATGAATCGATAGTATTTGATGCGCTTGGACCATATCCTTTACATATAGATGATCTTGTACACAAGATCTCCATTGAGCCCGGAAAACTTTTAAGTTCACTCTTAAGACTTGAGTTAAAAGGGTTTGTCCGGCAATCCCCTGGAAAATATTTTACCGTATCACCCAAATAGTGACTAAAGTGCCTAAAGTGAACTAAAGTGACTAAAGTTAAGGAATTCTGTCTGTTTTATTTTTATAAAAAAGATGGCTTGCCAGGGCGTCTTGTCAGGGCGTAGCTTTAAAGCGTAGCCTGTGAAAAGCCTGGAAAGCGTAAATTGAAGCCAAAGACGAAGCCTGGAGCGAAGCGACACCACAACTTTAGGCACTTTAGACACTTTAGCTCACTTTAGTCACTCTTATATAAATAATATCTCCTTGCGAATATACCGCATCGCAAAACTTTAAACCCGGTTATTTATAATGCGCTTGCAGCGTCTCAACAAGTGCAGTCAGTGTCTGATTAACCGGTACTTTAACCCCAAGTTTCTGAGCTTCTCTTACTATCGCACCGTTAATGGCGCTGATTTCGGTTTGGCGTTTATTATCAACATCCTGTCCCATGGAT
>JAUWMJ010000296.1 GCA_030613225.1 Desulfobacterales bacterium | reverse complement strand
GAAAGCACGAAACATCCTTTTCCCCTAATTCTTTTTCGTGTTTTCGTCTTTTCGGACTTTCGTGATTGGTTTTTGGTTTTGGACAGAGTTTTCCAACTTCGACAAATCATTCAGTTTAAGTCCTAGTAAGTCTTTTTCAATACCCATGCTCAGTCCGAGAAGCTGGGAGTAAAGAAGAGAAGGAAGCTGATGATTTGTATCCCGGGAAAGAATCTTATTTTGTACAGTATCGAACTGCATCTGGCAGTATGGGCAGGCAGTGCAAAGAAAGTTAGCACCGGCTTTTTTCCCGTTATCCAGCTTTTTTTCGGTCAAGTTCATGGATAGATCATCATTTACTCCCCATAAGGGGGCACCGCAACAGTCAAGCTTCATTGACCAGTTAATGCTTTTTGCACCTGTAACTTCCACAAGTTTATCAAATATGGATGGCGCCACAGGATCATCGAATTGAACTATCTTGCTTGGTCTGAGAACATGGCAGCCGTAGTGGGTAGCAATATTAAGATCTGTAAAAGTTTTTTCTATCTTTTTTTTCAGGGTTTCAACACCAACTTCATGGTAAAGAACAGAAAGAAAGTGTTTTACCTTAATATCTCCATTGTATTGCAGTCCTTCTTTATTGAGAATTTTATTTATTTCTGCGCGAAGAGAGGTGTTTTCTTTAATAAGATGGTCTGCCTTTTTGAGACTGCCGTAGCAGCATTTACAAAGGCTGATCACGTTCAGGTTTTCTTTAGCGGCCAGGGCAAGGTTTCTGGCTGAAGCAAGGACAAAAGCTTTATGATCAAGATTTCTGACAGGGTATCCGCAACAGTTAAATTCCTTTATATCTACCAGATCAACATCAACTTTTTTTAACACTGCTCTTGCTGATGATTCGTACTGGGTAAGACGGGCCGGAATATTGCAGCCGAGAAATAGTGCAAATTTCATAATTTTCTTTCCAGTTTATTGCAGCGGCGTTTCTTTTACCTGCTGAACCGCTTCATTTTTGAGTTCGTAAAGAATATCAGTAACACATACCCCCTGGGGGCACTGCTCCTGGCACTGATAACAGGTCAGGCAGTCCCACAGCATATTTGAGCCAAGTGCCAGATCTTTTAAACCTAATCCACAGGCATTCATTATCTGGTGGGGTAAAAGACCGAGGACTTCCCTTGGGTTGTCGTAACCGGCAACCACCGGACAAACGGTGGAACAGGTTTCACAACTAAAGCAACCTGAAAAGGTGTTCGCCTGATCTGATTGGCTCAGGGTGCCTTTAAAGGCTGAGTCAATATCCGACAGAGCAAGAACCTTATCGGGCATCTTCATCAACTCACACCTGTCGGCAATAGCTTTTCTGGTCTGATTAAGCGGCTTTTGGTAATTATCTCCGTCACCAGCTTCTTTCATAAGACCTCTATAAAAGGACAGAGGCGAAAGAGCAAAAAACTCAGGATACCCTTTTTTAAGAAGCGATTCCCTCACATTAAACCACAAATCCTGCAGGTTTATACCAACCGGGCAGACCACGGTGCAGCGATTACAGTTGGTACAAAGGTAGATTCCTTCCTGGATGTGCCTGAGTTCTTGTTCGCTCAGTTCCTTGCCTGCAGCAAGGGCCTTTATTGATATAATCTTTTCAGAGGGAAGAATATTGGTATTGGGAAAAATCTCAAAAAATACAGCGGCGGAACAGTTCAGGGTGCACGTGCAACAATGGGTGCATGCATCCAGCTCCATAACTTGCCTGGTGGCTATGTTGGCAGGTTCTGATTTTCCCTTTTCCATGACAGCGTTGGCAAGCAGGCTAAACGGGCTGGCAAAGATATGAAACATTTTGCTGAAGGGAAGATAGGCAAGACCGATAAAGCAGGCTAAAAAATGGATATACCACAGAATCGTAGGCATATTCGCCTTATCCAACCCCAGTGCTACAGGCGATATTATTTTGGCTGTACCATAACCTAAAAAAGCCCAGTGGGGTCGGGAATGACACTCGGCACAACTCATCTCATGGGATTCTTTACCCTGATCTAAAAGCTCTTGGTCAAAGGGCTTTTTTACATTGGGGGAGACAACACCATACTCTTTAACCCAATAGCTTTCCAGCGCCTTTATTTCATCTGCGTCATCTTCTGCACTCAGGCCGGCATAATCTTCCACCATTATCTGAAATTCTGTATGGGACGTAATTTTTGTTGCTTCCAGAAGAACGCCAGAAATCATAATAACGGCAAGAATAATGATGGCATAATGATCCATGGCGTTGGTTTTAAGACGGGGCACTTTTAAAATAAACCGTCGAGATATTGCAATAACGATCCCGATTATTACCATGAAAGCGAATAAGTCTCTTGCGAACATAAAAGGATTAACTGTCGAATAGTAATCGGTAAACATCGGCTCGGATATGAAGTTTTCAAGGGCATGCATCAAAAGAAGCAGCATAAAACCTAAATATATACAGATGTGCATAAGCCATCTTAAAAAATCCTGACGTAATATCCTTACCTGCAAAACCACATCAACTACAAAGACCTTGATCAGCGTTAAAATTTTAACGCTAAATAAGATAGAAGCAATCCCTAAAATGGCCTTGGAAACCCGTGTTTGGGCCGAAAACTTTCCAGCTTCTACACCGATATCGTAACGAAACCAGGTTGATGCTTTATAGACCAGGCCAAGTCCGAAAATTGCAAGGGCAACGTACAATGAAATAGAGAAAAACATAGGCGCATTTCCAAATTTAAGTTATAAGAAAGCAACTGATCAATGACTAAATCTTTATTATATAAGCAATCTGTATGCCATTTTTCAAATGGTTCAGTCTATAACTGATTATTCAATTTAAGTAAAATAAAAAAGAAATTAATTTCATTGATGAATTCGTAAAAAGTCTAATTCATCAGATTTTAGGTGTTAAGTTTTAGGTTTTATGTTGTTGATATTATCTATTTTAACAGATACTTAAAACGTTTCGTAAAAAGTGGTTTTTTCTACTTTTTATGAAACTATCTTCACTAAATCATTAAAAAAAACTTGTGCGTATTTATAGCTTAATAAATTAATTTCAAATTGAATATGACGAACTATTGCAACAATTATATTTCAATACAATAATATAAATGCATACCATCGTAGTCAATTTAGAATTAAGGTGAGAACAGGGTAAACGCATTTTTAAAATAATGTTATCTTTGGAACTTCAGGGACATAGCCAAATCTAAGCTTGACAAGCGTTAAAATTTCTATATAATCTCGCCAAAGTAAAAATAAAAAAGCACATTGAAAGTATACGCCTTTACGGGTGCCAGGGAGAAAACATAATGCCTGTTTATGAATTTGAATGCCCAAATGGTACAATAACAGAAAAGCTGGTTAGAATGGATACAAAGAAAATAATATGTCCCAAGTGCCATCAGAAAGCAAAAAAAATTATATCTGCATGCAGCTTTGAGTTGAAAGGTAGCGGTTGGTATGCAGACGGGTATTCATCCAGAAAAAACTCAAAAGCATAATAAAAGCAATACTTGCTTTTAAAATAATTAATTTCCTGCTTAAAGAGTCATCCCATGGTGACCCTGTTTTTATTTCCGATACCCTCGCTTTTAGTAAAAAGATTGCACTTGGTTCTGAGACCTTTGCAGATAAGCGCAGACTTCGAAACGGCACTTTTAGAAGTCTGCGCTTATCTGCCCGATTTCTGCGTCCCCGATGAGCGGGATCTACGCTTCGCTTCAACAGGCTCAAATTTTAATCCTCCAGAGGCGGATAAATCCTCGAAATACTCCATGTATTCCTGTGGTTGATCCGCCTGAGGCGGATCGCCTTCCCCCGCTCAAAGTCCGGGATCTTCGACTTGAGCTCGAACCCCGGTTAAATATAAAAAAGATTTAACAGGGCAGGCAAAAATTATCATTTTTCAAAGGTCTCGTTCTTTCTTTGCACTTACTTATCCTTTTGAAGACAAGTGCGTGAGTTCGACAAGTCTTAAAACTTCGATTTTAGAATACGGCTTTTCAAAACGTTAAAATATTACAATAATGTTTATTTGATAAGTAGCTTGAGCTTTGAAATTGGCTCATTTATAAAGGAGAGGTCTCTGTCATGGGAGAAGGAAAAAGCATCGTTATTAACGGAAATGAGTTGTTATTTGAGGCTGATGAAACAATTCTAGATGTTGCAAAACGGAATTCCATCGACATCCCCACACTATGCCATTTAAAAGGCACAACTCCCCACGGTGCCTGCCGGATCTGTGTCGTTGAGGTCGAGGGCGCCGACAAGCTGATGGCTGCCTGCGAAACTCCTGCCAGCGGCAATATGATCGTGGAGACCGAGTCGCCCCGTGTGGTCGAGGCCCGGCGTTCGATCATTCAGCTCATGCTTTCCTCAGGCAATCATAATTGTGCCATCAGCGGATACAGCGGCGAAAGCTGGGAATCGTTTCAACTCCAGGTTCAAAAGGAAGACGATGCCGGAGAACTCTGCCCGGTGTGGGGTGATTGCCGGCTTCAGGACATGGCCTATCGCTATCAGGTGGTTGGCAGTCAAGCCTTAGTAACTCAGTCTCTCTATCCGATGGAAACCGTCAACCCCTTTATCATAAGAGATTTTTCGCGCTGCATCCAGTGCGGGCGCTGTGTCAAGGCCTGCCGTGAAGCTCAGGTTAACAATGCCATTGATTTTGGCTATCATTCCACTGAA
>JAUWMJ010000268.1 GCA_030613225.1 Desulfobacterales bacterium | reverse complement strand
ATTTTCCTCAAACCGTCAATTAAAAGACCCATAAAATACCCTAAAACCGGGGCTTTCATTTCATCCGAAGGTAAACCCGGAATAAATTTGAATCTACCCTTTTTTTCTTTTAGAATTTTAAAAAAGGCTTCCTTTCCTTTAATGTCATCGTATTCAGCGCTGATAAGATTTCCATCCATGAAAGACAGCTTTGCTTCTCCTCTGGATAAGGACAAATTTAAAAGACCTGTTTTCTGGTTTGCATTAAGACTTTGAAACAGTTCTGGAGGTGGTATTTCAGAGAGCTGGCCGCTCATTCCGGATGCAAGTTCTTCAGACATAAAAATATTCGATTCGGCAAGTCTTCGAGTAAGAAGCCTATTAAAATACATTTGAAGTGATGAAGATTTATTTAACACTTTTAAAAAATCTTCTCCCTTAATAGACAAAACGGTAGCAGGAGACAAAACTTTTATTGTAGCCCCGACAGGATTACCGCTTATAAGACTCATTTCACCAAAGACCTCACCTTTTTCCAGGACAGACATGCTTATTCCATCTTCATTCAGCACCTCAACCCTGCCGGAGGCAATAATGAATAAATATTTTCCGGAGTCTCCTTTTTTGATAATTAAATCATTGGGAGCGAATTTTCTAAGCTTTAAAAAAGGTATAAGATCTTTAAGGTCATGTTCATCGATGGATTGAAAAATTGAAAATTTGCTCAGCAAATTAGCTATTGCGCCGATATTACTTTGGTTCTTATCAGCTTTTTTTCCTTTCTTTTTTCTGGCATATTTCTTGTATTCGAGCGTAATTGAGCCGGTGCACCCGCTACAGTTTATCACACATGCGGGAACTTTATCCATACTTTCGTGATTTATTAAGAGGTTCGTAAGATCTCCTATCAGCTTACGGCATGAAGGCTGTTCAAAAGGCATTTTAATGACAGCCGTAGTAATAAATTCCTTTACTTTTTTATACTCCAGCAAGATGGCATTACCTGTCAATTTGAACTCATCACCTGCCTGGTAGTAAGGGCAGTCTTTTTCTTCAATAATTGTGAAAACTGAATTTTCCATTTTTTAGCACATTAAACAGGGCGAAGTCTGAAATTTAAAAATCCCCAGGTAAAACCGATAGAGCCGATAAATAAAGTAAAAAGATTAATATACTTAAAATAGAACTTGTAGGCAATGGTCATCCGTTTTTCCGGTACGCCGATTTTAGCAGGAGTGACCCGCGGAATCCAGCCGTAATTTTTCTTCCCGATTAAAACCTTATTCCAGGTCAGCCGGTCGATTTTTTTTACATCTGTAAGGAGTAATAAATTGCCTTTATCAACTTTTTTCAGCGATTCAGACTTAATGTTCGGTTTTTTCCTGATATTTGTATCATTTGCTTTTACTTCGACAAACAAGTGGTCGGATTGAAAGATTTCTTTGTTCAGGATGGTTTCAATCTTTAATGGTAGATATTCCGGTGGTGTAAAGGTTGCCGGAAGATAAAATAGAAAAAAACCGATACAAAAACCAAAACTTCCTTTTAGCACCATGAAAATAAAGTGAGGAACCGTCGTCATTCTTACCAGTAATACAGTTGCTAAAAAGGCTACGGCTCCAAGGATAACAGGCACAACCGGGGGCACATTAATAAAATGTTGCGGATTTAAATAAAAGAGCGCCAGGGTCTCGGAATCGGCAAGGATATAGCGGATATATTTTAAATAGAGAAAATATAAAATGCCTGCACATGAAAGTGCATATATAAAGATTTCAATTTTTTGTCTCGGCTGCATGGCAAGAAAAGGATCAATTTGAAGACCATCGATCAATTGGTCAAGGGAGCGCCATTCACAACGATATACCTTGATTTTCCCGGCCTTTCCCTTGGGTGTAAAACTAATTGACTTAACCAGGCCGAATTCTTTTTTGTCAATTTTATCAGCGGCATTTTCTGAAAGAACTATTTCATTGCCCTGTCCTATTTGCTCTATCCTGGCTGCAACGTTCACAACATCGCCAAAAACATCACTGTGCTCAACGATTGCTTTTCCTGTATGTATTCCGATTCTCACTTTAAGCTCGAAATTTTCATCCTGCCTGCGGGTTTTTTGCAGCACTTGTTGGATACCGATGGCGGCTTTTACAGCCTGTTCCGGACTGCTGAATGAAGCCATAATGGCATCACCAATGGTTTTGATAATCTTACCTTTAAACTTTTTTATTACAGGAAAAATCAAACGATTATGGTAATCGACCATAAGACGGCCGTCAATGTCACCACGGGTATCCCAATAGCGGGTGGAGCCTTCGATATCAGTAAACAGGATGGTAATCTGTTTTCGTGTGGATTTAATCTGGCGGGTAATGCTACCCCCAAACCGTCTATGTTTTTCTTCAGTCATGCATATCCTCTAAATCGAGACCTCGTTAAGTTGTTAAGTGGTTGAGTTGTTAAGTTGTTGTTATTACGCCAATATTAGCAGATCGCTAACTAATTGGACACTTAGAAAATAATAATTTATAGCATTTTGATAATATTGTATTTTTATACTACTCAACCAATCAACGACTCAACTACTTAACGATATCTGCAATCGGACCTTTGACGAGTTCATCAAATTTTAGATGAGTATAAATATTAAGCCCCGTGTGTCAAGAGAGAAAGCGTAAAATAGATAGATCCAGACCTCGTAATTTATTACTGAAAAATGGCGCTAAACCTTTAAATGATAAGAGATTGCATGAAAAATGGACACGGGTCTCATTTAGGAATTAAAGGATTCAAGAATTAAGGAATTCTATCCATTTGTATTTATTGTTTTTATCCTTTAATCCCTCAATTTCTGAATTCCTCAATTCCTCAATTTGGCGCTGATAAATATAGAAAGTGTCCAAAATATTGACTCATTTTAAGAGAAAGTTACGAGGTCTGTACATCATATTTTAACAGATGGAAAAAGAGACAGATCAGTATGGGGAAGGAATTTTGCTGCGGAGAACCGGTTCATGAATTCCTGGTTTACGTTTAACTCAAGATAGGTGATATTATCTCTTATTATGTCAATTTCTTCATAAGAATCATTCGAAGTCAGCAAAAGTGTTGCGCCGCCAAGGGAGCTGTTTCCCAGGGATTTATAAACATTTGCAGGCAAATCAGGGAGCATTCCGATGGATATGGCTGAAACGGGGTTAATAAATGAGCCAAAGGTTCCGGCCACGAAAAAAGTTGAAAGATCACCAGGCGACATCCCAACAGAAGATGTAATGGTTTCAAGTATTGTGTACATGGCAGCCTTGGATCTTATGAGACTGTCAAGATCTGCCTGGCTGATGGTAAGTTCCAACCCTGTGGAAGATTCTTTTGCAGGAACAACCACAAGGTGCAGGATGCCTGCTATATTTTTTATTTTATCTTTGCACACAGCAGGGAGTAATTTTCCCCTGATATCGATCATGCCCGAAAGGAACAGGTGGGCGGCAAGGTCGATCACCCCTGATCCGCATATCCCTTTCGGTGGTTTGTTACCTATTGTATGTATTTTAAAATTCCGAGTCTTCGGGTTAATACTAATCTGATCTATTACGCCTGGGCCTGCCATCATCCCCATCCTGGTTACTCCTCCTTCCAGTGCCGGACCTGCTGCACCTGCACAACCGATAAGCCAGTTTTTATTCCCCAGCACCACCTCTGCGTTTGTCCCCACGTCAACTAAAATAGCAGTATTTTTCATTTTGCTCATTCCGGAAAAGAGAATGCCTGCGATAAGATCTCCTCCGAAATAACTGCCGATATTGGGGAAAATGAAGACTCCGGCGGCAGGATTAACCCTGATACCTAAATCTTTTGCCCTGACCAGACCGGGTCTGTTTATAACCGGTATGTAGGGTTCCCGTATTATCCAATGAGGGTTAAGATCCATAAAAAGGTGGGTCATTGCAGTATTGCCGGCTACTGAAATCAGGTTCACATCATCCGGCTTAAGATTGCAGGATGCGCACAGTTTCTCGATCTTTTGGTTTAAGCCGTTTATAATCAGTTTATTAAGTTTTTCGAGGCCTTCTTCCTGATCTGCAAAGTGTATTCTTTCAAGTATATCGGGGCCAATAGTCATCTGGGGGTTATCAAAGGAAGATTCAGCCATAACCTTAGCCGTTGCCAGATCTAAAAGGCGCAATGCGACCCTGGAAGTGCCCAGGTCAACTGCCATGCCTGCAAAGGGAGTCGGATCCTGTATGGATTTGATGCCGATTAAAAGCCGCCTTTTTTTGTCTCTGAAAAGAACGCAGCGTAAGTTATAATCCCAATTTCTCAGGCAGTCCGGTAATTTTTTTAACACGGCAGGGTCTATATCTATTGTATCGGTTTTAAGCTGTCCTTTTAAAGCAGCAAGGAGACGATCAGCATCGGCTGTATTATTTTGCAGTGTCGGAGGAGGGATTGAAACGATTTTTACCCAGCTGTTGTTTTTTTCATTTGTTTCTATTCTATTCATAAAACATAATATCTATCATATCCGCTTCGTGTAGGCAAATACAATTTCTGGGAGATTAGATTTTAACACAACGTGTTTTGTGTTTGGTCGGAGATAATTGCCTTTGCCTGGATAAATCTCAAAGAGTGCCTAAAGTGAACTAAAGTGTCTAAAGTGACTAAAGTTGTGGTGTCGCTTTGCTCCGGTCTTCGCCTCTTGTCGCGGCGTAACCAAAGGTGAAGCCTGATTGGCTTCAGGCTACGCTTTACAAGCTTCAGGCTTCGCTTTTCAAGCTACGACCCGACAAGACGCCCTGACAAGCCATCTTTTTTATAAAAATAAAATAGATAGAATTCATTAACACTGGCCCAGACCGACCACAAGCACTGTATATTATAAAAAGTTAGTTTGAAAATTATGCATCGCCCATATCATATATGCTAACGAGTCGCACCAGGGCGGGCTTTAGACACTTTAGGCTCTTTAGTTCACTTTAGTCACTTCGAACTTATTCCATCCGGTTACATAATGAACTAATAAAACTAGGAAATATATGTCAGCGTACTTTAGAATATTAAACTCCTAATAGCTTTCCTCCTTGATAAACACAAAAGGCTGCAAACCATGCAATGGAAGTATTGTATGCAATGCTGAAAAACATCCATTTAAAGGAACCGGTTTCCCGTTTAATTGCTGCAACTGTGGCAAGGCATGGAAGATACAAAAGAACAAAAATCAT
>JAUWMJ010000361.1 GCA_030613225.1 Desulfobacterales bacterium | reverse complement strand
GTCTATAAAAAGGAAACTGTTATGATACAAAAAAGTGATGATATTATTATAAAGACCCTGGCGCGCATTCTTGTGCCGTTTATTCAGATTTATGCCCTTTATGTAATTATGCACGGGCATTATAGTCCTGGTGGAGGGTTTCAGGGAGGTGTGATTCTGGCGGCAAGTATAATACTGCTTATGATAACTCACGGTTTAAAGGATACTCAGAAGAGAATGTCTGAAAAAACTGTTGCGATTTTCAGCAGTGCAGGTGTTCTTATATACGCTGGAATCGGGGTTGTATGCCTGATTCTGGCCGGAAATTATCTTGATTACAGCAAGCTGGCCAAACTCCTTCGCGTAGATCCTGCCCATGCACGATCCCTTGGGATTCTTGGTATAGAAATCGGTGTAGGTCTTGCTGTCATGGCTGTTATGTTTTCCGTCTTTTTTGATATTTCCAGGGGGGAAACCTCACAAAAAGATGAAGATAAGTAAATAACCTTCAACCTTGCTGGCGTCGTAAAAAGTCAAAAGCTTTCTTTTACGAAACGTTTTAGGTTTTAGGTTAAAGTCCCGTCCAGGCGCATAGGCGTCAAGTTAAGAGAACAATGGGCTATTAGCGTTAACAATTATCAATTATCAATTCACAATTGACAATTATTTGTCTATAAAAATGTATTTGTTAAAATCAAATTGTAAATTGTGAATAGTTAATTGCGAATTGTCAATTGCGAATTGTCAATTATAAAACAAGCTAAATCCGGCTGATTTTATCATTCACTTTCTTAACCTGACGGCTATGCCCCTTAAGGGGCCACTTTTTCCGAGCGTCGTCTCGGAAAAAGCGTAGCTTCTTACTACTGACACCTGAAACCTAACCCCTGACCCCTGCCCCCTGAAACCTGACACCCGAAACCCGATTGCGAGGTTTTCGCTCAAAAATAAATAATTGAATGGGTGAGAACCATTTTAACAAATCGGTAATGCTCCCCATAAGGTTCGTTTTACATGAAAAAATTATTTCTTACATTCCTTTTATTAGCATTATTTCCTTTAGGAGCCGGCGGAGATACAATCTTTTTAAAGGATGGAACAAAAATAATAACAAAAAAGGCCTGGGAGGAAAATGGTTTAATTAAGTTTTATCTTGAGGGATCTGAAAGCATAATCATTACCTATTCCAAGAAAATAATAGATCGAATAGAAAAGGGAGATACAAAAGAAAAAGAACAGTCGCCAGAGAGCCTTGACCCGCCCACACCACCTACTGCCGCCGCAGACCCGGTTAAAGAAAAAGAAGTTGAAAAGAAAGAAATCGAAAGTAAAAAGCCGCAAAGCAAACATCAGGCTCCTGTGACAAAAAAACCTGCCGGTGCTGCTTCAACACTGACCGTTTATAATATGGATAATGAAAAATCAGATGGCCTGCTTTTTTACAATCCAAGGAGAAAACACAAATACTGGGTAAGCAGTACATCCCTACATAATACATTTGAAGCTGCAATTTCCGCTCTGGCTGAAAAATACGACCGTAACCCTGAGTGGGTAAAAGCGAATATGGGAAATACCAACAATCTTTATAAAATTCACAAAAACCTTGCTAAAAAGATACCGGCCGGCAAACAATCTTTTGATAACAGCTCAATACTCAGTGAAATTTCTAATACACTCTTTTATAATCCGAGAAGAACCCATAAGTACTGGGCAAGCAGCAAATCCCGGCATAATACATTTGAAACCGCAATTTCCGCTCTGGCTCAAAAATACAATCGTAACCCTGAGTGGGTAAAAGCGAATATGGGAAACACCAACCGCCTTTATGAAATCCACAAAAACCTTACTAACAGCATACTGAATTCGCCTTCCAATTGATTAAAACCGGAGATGCTACTGGGGTGAAATAATAAAATAATTTAGCCACGGACCCACACGGACTCACACGGACAGGCTATGAAATGCTTGGCGCATTTCCCAGCAGGGATATTTCGTTCGGACGACCCGTCTTCGCTATGGCTATGCCTCGGCAGGCCTTGTCCGAACGAAAACTGCATCGCTTCGCGAAGTTTTTACTGCCCAAAGGGCTTACAATCTTTTCCCGGCCGAGTCCGGCCGGGAAAAAGAATTTGTCTGTGTCAGTCTGTGTGTGTCCGTGGCTAATACTTAAAATATGAAGAAAAACATCTTAGTAGTAGGCGGTGCCGGATACATCGGCTCCCACATGGTCAAAGATCTGCTCAAGGCAGGTTATGAAGTTGTCACTATGGACAATTTATCAACAGGCCATCGCGAACTGTTGCCGGGGGGAATATTTTATGAAGGCAACCTTGGTGATGGCAAGTTGCTGGATATAATATTTTCAGAATATCAAATCAGTGCTGTAATGCATTTTGCGGCTTTTTCACTTGTTGGCGAATCTATGCAAAATCCGCTTGCATATTACCGCAATAATATAGCAGGAACAATAGATCTGTTAGCCGCTATGGTGAGGCATAACGTTAAGTACTTCATTTTTTCTTCTTCAGCGGCTGTTTATGGCGAACCTGTTGAGATCCCGATAAAGGAAGATCATCCGTGTAATCCCACTAACCCATATGGTGCTACCAAGGTTGCCGTAGAGCAGTTGTTGAATGACTGTGACTATGCTTATGGTTTGAAATCTGTTTCCCTGCGGTATTTTAATGCTGCCGGGGCTGACGAGTCCGGTGAAATCGGGGAACTGCATGAGCCCGAGACGCACTTGATTCCTTTGGTATTAAAAGCAGCCTCCGGTGAGCAAAAAAATATAAAAATATTTGGTACGGATTATCCCACACATGATGGGACATGCATCAGAGATTATGTACATGTAAGCGATCTTGCCCAGGCACATTTATTAGCTCTGGAAGCACTTTTATCAGGAGAAGGAGGTTCAGTTTACAATCTTGGTAACAGCAAAGGCTATTCAGTGCGTCAAGTTATTGAGCTGGCAGGAAAAATTTCAGGAAAAACCATCCGGACGGTTGAAGTAGAAAGAAGACCGGGCGATCCGGCCGAACTTGTTGCAGCTTCTGATAAAATACGACAGGATCTTGGATGGAAACCTGAATATGAAGATCTGGAGACTATTATCACAACAGCCTGGAACTGGCACACAGTGGTAAAGCCTTTGTGTTAAAACAATTAGCCACGGACCAGGCTTCGCACGAGGCTTCAGCCTTCGTCAAGACTATGGCGTGACAAGTCGACCCGGCAAGC
>JAUWMJ010000238.1 GCA_030613225.1 Desulfobacterales bacterium | reverse complement strand
GAATCAACGAACAGAGCAAGATTTTTTCCGTGCATTAAAAACTGGTCGATTTGAAACAGTTCGTATTCGGTAAAAGCTTCAGTTGGTCGGGCGAGAATCAATGTGCCAAGGCTTTCAGGGATATTTTCGTCTTTAAGATTTACTGGTTTTATGGTATAATTTTGTTCTATCAACGTTTTAAAGCTGGTGAGGTTATTCTGATTCCTTTGCATCGCAGGATTGAAGGATGAAATGCCCTGTATACTGAGTGTTCCGTGATCTGCAAGATAACCTATATCTTCGTTAATATCGATGAGCGATTCGATATTAACACTGATTATTTCTTCCATTTCGTTCATGTCAGCCATTTCATAATGGGTTCCTATAATCGGCAGTTTGAGAATATGAAGAAGTGGAATTGTCACAGCTTTGTCTTTATACACCATCAGAAGACCGATGGCACCGTTGCCTGCCCTGATATTTCCGTTCGTAAAATCAGGCCATTTTAAGTTCATGATATTATATTTATTTATAATTTCCTCAAGATCCGGATCTTTTGTAGGATCAAGATATTGAAATTCAAGCTTACCATAACTCTTTTCGTTAAGCTTCTGAACAGTCTTTTCCATTCTTTTCGGCAGCTCTAAAAGATTGTTCAGTTGCATATGCGGTGCGACGATTTTCAAAGAAGAGGAGAGAAACAATTTAATCTTTATTTTTTCAGACAAGCTTAAAAGTGCGCTGATTTTATTGTTCAATTTGTTAATTGCAGTAGTCAATTTATATTCCAGACCATCGATGGACGTTATGGTAGGTATTTTTTCAATAATATCGCCGTGTATCAGCACAAGACCCATATATGCTTTTTGAAACTTGATTTCATCTTTTTCTACGAGCTGAATTTGAACAGGACGAATTCCATAGTTTTCTGCCAGCTCCCGATTTTCCTTTGTTTCCTGTTTGATATCTCCTTCATCGGGACTTACATCATAAAAAGTGTAGTTGAAATATTGATTTGCAAATATGGAGTATTCTTCAAGAAGATCATGTAGATACTGTTCAGTATTATTATTGGGCGCAGGGAGGTTTTTTGTGAAAAAAACCTTGATTGTGAGCGGTTCCGAGAGAGTGGAAACCACCTGCCGACTGGCTTTGGAGATGGAATATGTCCCGTTTTCCGTGAGATCGAGTCTGAAAAAGAGAGTGGTTCCGGCTAAATTTATAAGAACAATGACAATAAGATAGATGAAAAATTTAAGAAAATTTTTCGATCTTTTATTCACAACCATTTATATGCTCCTTAATTTTTTTCCTGTAAAACAAGGTGTGTGCCGTAAAGGCCGATAAAGCTTATACTCAGGAAATAGAGAATATCCCTTGAGTCGATAATACCCTTTGAAATATTTTGAAAATGGTGATCTGCTCCCAGATATTGAAAAAATACCAGTGAAAATCGGGGGAGAAAAAAGAGCATTTTATCAATCAGGACAAGGGAAAAGCAGATAGCCATCCCTGTAATAAAAGCAATAATCTGGTTTCTGGTCATAGACGAAGAAAGAAGACCTATTGCAGAGAAAGCGGCGCCAAGCAGGATTGCTCCTGTGTAGCCGCCTACAACCGGACCCCAATCCAGCTGACCAAGGAATCCAACAGTGATTGGGTAGGCAAGAGTCGGTATCAACATGGCAACAATGAAAGCGACTGAGGCCATAAATTTACCTAAAACCACGTCAAGAAATGTTACAGGCATGGTAAGTAAAGTTTCATATGATCCGACATTGAACTCTTCGGAAAAAAGCCGCATGGTAATTGCCGGAACTACAAATGAAAAGATAATTGGAAGAAGTGAAAAGAAATTACGAAGACTTGCCTGGTTATAAAGAAAGAATGTTGTAAAAAAGAACCATCCCGTAACAAGAAGAAAAAACGATATAACGATATAGGCAATTGGGGATACAAAGTAGGTGCGAAATTCTCTTTTGAAAATAAAAAAGGCCTGCCGCATATTAATTCTCCCTTGTGAGTTCCCGGAAAATATTTTCCAGGGTTTGGGTTTCCTGATGCATCTCTAAAAGTATCCAGTCTGTTTGTCTGACCTTTTTATAAATGTCGCCTCTGATGTCGGCAGAAGACATGCAGGTCAGTTTAAGGTTTAAAATGCCGTTATCATTGCTGACCTGTGCTATGTCTGAAATTCCGCTAATGGTAGTGAGCCGTTGTTTGACGGATTTAAACTCAGTATTTTGAAGGGAAATGCTTATGAGATTATTTCCACCGGCAGATTGTTTTAAAGTCTGGGTGGTGTCGTTCGCTACGATTTTTCCCTTGTTGATGATAACAATTCGGTCGCATGTAGCTTCGGCTTCACTTAGAATGTGTGTTGATAAAATGACGGTCTTTTCTTTTCCGATCTGTTTAATGATGTCACGAATTTCTATAATTTGATTGGGGTCAAGGCCCGAAGTTGGTTCGTCCAAAACAAGTATTTCCGGATCATCCATCATGGCATGGGCCAGTCCTACACGTTGTTTGAAGCCTTTTGAAAGTTCGTTGATGGTTTTGTGCATAACTTCCCTGATGCCGCAAAGGTCGGCTAAATGGCGAATCCGTGATATTTTTTTGGAACTGTCTATTCGCCGAATATTCGCAACGTAATCCAGATAATCATAGACCAGCATGTCATGATAAAGAGGTGCGGACTCAGGGAGGTAACCAAGAAGTTTCTTGATTTGAAGAGAATCTTCATCAATGCTGTAATCTTTGACTCTTACGCTTCCTGCGGTTGGTCGCAAAAAGCCTGTAAGTATCTGCAAAGTTGTAGTTTTACCGGCGCCATTAGGGCCAAGCAGCCCCATGATTTCACCCTTTGAGATATCAAAGCTGATCTGATCCACAGCGCAAAGATCATTATAATATTTTGTCAGGTTTTCAACATGGATCATATCTTTCTCCTTTGCAAACTTTCAATCTGTTATAGTCTTTTTAAGATTCGGGATTGTTTCGGGTTTGTCGCGAAGCATGTAGCGGCTGTCTCCATTGCGGGCGGTAACGTTCTCATAAACGCCGTTGTCTCGTTTCACCAGCTTTGTAAAACCAAGATCACGCAACTCACTGTTGCTTTTTGGTGTGCTGATATTTCCCAGGGACATGATTTTATTTATCGGTCCGTTGCATTCAGGGCATTTGCTTAACGGTTTGTCATTAATCGACTGTTTTATTTCAAAAACCTTACCCCTGTTGCAGGATTTTTCTATGTGTTCATATTCATATATTGGCATACCGGTTTCTCTTTTTTCGATTTCATCGAAAAAATTTAATCATAAAATCTATACTGTCAAGAGATAAGAAGTAGTAAAAAAACCGAATCAATCAATTAATGACAGTTTCGTAAAAAGTCAAAAACTACTTTTCGCGAAACGGTTTAAGTTTTAGGATTTAAGTTTTAAGTTTCTGTTAAAACAGATAATATCATTAACATAAAAAATAACACCTAAAACCTGATGAATTCAACTTTTTACGAATTCATTAATATTTCCATGAGCTTTTTGGTGGAATATGTTAATTTTATCAATTTGTCAATTCCTGCATTCATGAATCAACTTGAAATTAGATATTATCTTTGTTATGAGATCCTTTCTTGAGATATTTTTAGATGAATACGGTTTTTATGGGGTCTTTAAACTTTGTAAAGCATTGAAAGCAGGGAGGTTTTATGATCAGGGTGGGTGTTGTTGGTGCAACAGGATATGCAGGTGCTGAGCTGGTCAGGATTCTGTCAGGGCATCCGGATGCAGAACTTACAATTATAACCTCCAGGCAATATTCAGGAGAGATGTTTGACAGTATTTACCCGTCAATGGCAGGTAGTGTTAATCTGGCATGTGAAGAATTTGCAGCAGATCATATCTGCGAAAAGGCGGATGTTATATTCATGGCTCTTCCGCACAAACTTCCCATGGAACTTGTACCCGGGCTTATTAAGCAGGGAAAAAAAGTGATAGATCTTTCTGCTGATTTCAGGTTCCGTGATGCTGCTAAGTATGAGGCTTGTTATCAACCACATACCGCCACAGACCTCCTTAAACGTTCTGTTTACGGGCTTTGCGAAATCTATTATGACAGGATTAAAAAAGCTTCTTTAATTGGAAATCCAGGATGTTATCCTACAAGTGTTTTATTGCCGCTTATACCTCTGGTAAAAAACAAGCTTATAGATATTCATACTATTGTTGCAGATTCAAAATCAGGAGTCAGCGGTGCAGGCAGATCGCTTTTGCTTACAACACAGTTTTGCGAAGTGAATGAATCATTTAAGGCATACAAGATTGCCGAGCATAGGCATAACCCGGAGATGGAAGAGATATTGAGTCTTGAATCAAAGCAGGATATAAATATAACGTTTGTTCCCCATCTTGTTCCAATGACTCGTGGAATGCTGACAACGATATATGCAGATCTTGTAAAAGGTTTCAGTTATGAGGATATAAAAAATTGCTTTTCTTCGTTTTATTCAGGCAGCCCTTTTATAAGAATCTCTCCGGAAGGAAAGTTTCCTGATACATTGCATGTTCGTGGGACTAATTACTGTGATATTGGGTTTAAACTTGATTTGCGGAATAATCGTTTGATATTGATATCGGCGATTGATAACCTTGTAAAAGGTGCGGCAGGGCAAGCTGTTCAGAATATGAATATAATGCTCGAACTCGATGAAACAAAAGGACTTATGA
This sequence comes from Desulfobacterales bacterium, assembly GCA_030613225.1. The sequence continues at coordinate 883 of JAUWMJ010000238.1, read as the reverse complement.
ATGTTCCTTTTCCTGTTTAGTTTAACACACAGCGAGTCTTCTTGACATGAGGAATTTAATGAACTAAAAAAGTTAACATTGGTAAACCATACGGAGCGAGACCTTTGAAAAAGGGTAATTTTTGTTCGAGTTCAAGGAAGGCGAAAATTTCAACCACAGGAATATATTTAATATTTCGAGGATAGCGCTGAAGCTTCACTAAAGTGCCAAAATTTGAGCCTGACGCAGGCACTTCAGTGAAGCTTTAGCGCTAATCGGAGAAAAAGTGCCGTTTTGCAAAGGTTTCATGTTGTAAATTTCCTTTGGCCGGCCCTTAATACAAGAAGCATAACCATGGATGCCGACATTATAAAGCATACTCCCATAAAAATGAATACCGCTTCAAGACCCAATCGATCTGCAATATATCCGGACACGGCAGCGGCAGTGGACCCGACACCAAAGGTAAGAAAAAAAAGGATACCATACCCTAATCCCTGTCTGTGTGGAGGCAGGTAACGAGAAACCAGTAAATTCTGGATAGGCTGTGTTGAGAAATAGAAGAAAGCATAAATAACAGTTATGACCACCAGCAATGCATTGGTACTGACTGCCATAATAAATACACAGATCATACCGATAATGACAGCTCCGAGATAGAGTTTTTCAGCACTATGCCTCTCCACAAGGCGACCGGCAAAATACTGGCCTAGTGCACCGGATGCCAGCGCTATGGTAGTTATTGTGCCGCCAAGAGTTACGCTGTTAAGGTTCATGAAAGATAATTCCACCCGTGTTCCCATGTAGGTGGGTAAAAAGGTCATTATCCCCTTATATGTCATACCCAGTGCTGTTGCCGACAGAAAAAAGATACAGAGTGTAACAAGAGCCTTTCTATCAAGTC
>JAUWMJ010000355.1 GCA_030613225.1 Desulfobacterales bacterium | reverse complement strand
AACATTTCCGAGTTGGCCTACAGTGGCTTTGCAATTTAAAAGGACCATTCGAACTTCACTGGAGGGAAGCTTTATAAGCGCATACCGGTCTTCTTTTGCCATCAACTGTGCAAAAGTACCCGCACTCCTGACAATCTGCCCCCCATTACCTGCACGCAATTCGATATTATGGATATGTGTACCAAGTGGAATATTACTCAGCGGAAGCGTATTTCCAGGCTTAATATCCGCATCCGGACCGGATTCAACCTTGTCGTTTACTTTAAGGTTAACAGGTGCCAGAATATATCGTTTTTCGCCGTCGGCGTAATGCAAAAGCGCTATTCTTGCACTGCGGTTCGGGTCATATTCTATTGATGCAACTTTAGCGGGAATTCCTGTCTTATCCCGTTTAAAATCTATAATTCGATAATGCCTTTTCTGCCCACCTCCGCGATGTCTGCATGTAATCCGCCCATTAGCATTACGTCCACCCGTTTTTTTAATAGGCTTTAACAAACTCTTTTCAGGAGTTGAGCTTGTAATTTCATCAAATGTTGAATATACCTGAAACCTTCTTCCAGGCGAGGTTGGTTTTACTTTTTTTACAGCCATATTTAAACACCCTCAAAAAATTCAATCCGTTCACCGGGCAGCAATGTTACAATTGCTTTCTTCCAGTCCCTGCGTTTCCCGATAATCCGGCCTCTTTGTTTTGTTTTGCCCTTAACTTGCATTGTGCGAATATGGGCTACATTTACTTTAAATATTTTTTCGATGGCCCTTTTAATTTCAATCCTGTTAGCCCCGCGATCCACTTCGAATGTAACCTGGTTTGACTGCTCTTTTTGAATGCTTGTCTTTTCAGTGATCAAAGGCCGTCTGATAATACCGTAGTCAATCATTTAAGAAGCCTCCCTTCAATTTCATTTACCGAAGGCTCCAGTAAAACTAAATATTTATATTTTAAGATATCATAAACATTGATTCCCTCGGTTCTCATCACCTTTATACCGGGAACATTCCTGGAAGACAGCTCCAGGTTTTCATTCTTTTTTTCCGTTACAATCAACGCATTGTTCACATCTAAGGTGTTAATCACTTTTATAAAAGCTTTGGTTTTGACCTCTTCCAGTTCAAACTTATCAAGCACAACAATCTTATGATTTTTTAATTTACTGCTTAAAGCCATTTTAAGGGCTAATTTTCTTTTCTTTTTTGGAACTTTATAGGAATACGATCTGTTATCCGGGCCAAAAACAACGCCACCGCCTCTGAGCAGAGGTGACTTTATATTACCACGACGGGCTCGTCCTGTCCCTTTTTGTCTGAAAAGTTTCCTGCCGCTGCCCCTGATATCGCTGCGATGTTTTACAGTTGCAGATCCCGCGCGCTTGCATGACAGCTGCATTGTTACAACTTCATGAAGAACACTTCGTTTTACTGGAACATCAAAAAGCGCGTCGGGAAGCTCTCTTTGAGATACCTTCTCCCCTTCGCAGTTTAAAACATCTACTTTACTCATAATTTCTCCGCTTTATATTGATGGCATCGTTTATACTTTTTCCGAGTTCATCAATATTGACACAGGATATATGTATCACGCATCCTGCAGTATTTTTATTTTTGTAAGCGTTCACAGGTTCAAGGTTGCTTTTTTGTCGACCTTAATATCCTCAAGTCGTTCTATTCTCATGCCTTCTCCGGTCAGAGATTACGAATTTCCGCTGGAATTCAAATTTGTGATGAGAACCGACAACCTCTAAACCCTGAACCTTTGAACCCATGAACGGCTACTTATTTTTTAATGAATTTCAGTTTATTAATAGACACAAGTCCCGATTTTGCGCCGGGTAAGCCGCCCTTTAACAGGATCAGGTTTTCCTTTGGTCTGATATCAACAATTTTCAGGTTGCGAGCCGTCATTTGACTGTTACCGTATCTGCCCGGCATTTTTTTCCCTTTAATAACTTTGGCAGGCCATGCGCTGCAGCCAACGGAACCGGGGATCCTGTGGCTTCTGCTGCCATGGGTTTTGGGACCGCCATGGAATCCGTGCCGCTTTATTACGCCTGAAAAACCTCGCCCTTTTGTGGTTCCTACGACATCAACCCTCTCACCGATTTCAAACAAATCTATATTTAAAGTCTGACCAAGTGTGTATTCCTGCGGATTATCTGCCGGGAATTCTTTAAGAAATGAAAAACAGTTCTCTCCACTTTTTTTCATATGACCCTGTTTCGGCTTGTTAACGCGTGATCTTTTCTTCTCTTCAAATCCCAGCTGAAGTGCATCATATCCATCCGTAGCAACCGTCTTTATCTGGGTTACAACACAAGGGCCGACTTCAACGACCGTTACCGGTATATAGCTGCCTTCAGGAGTAAACAGCCCTGTCATTCCCAGTTTTTTTCCTATTAATCCTTTACACATAATCCTTATATTTATTCCTTTAAATCAATCGTAATAGTTCAGCCACAAAGTCACTAAGACACTAAAAGATTATAATATAATTCATTTAATGCCATTTTTAATAAACGGTATATGGTGCATCAACAGTTTTTCAGCTATCAATTCTTCTCTTTTTGTCAAAATTTTATAATTCATTTCTCTTCTTTGTGCCTTGGTGCCTTGGTGGCTGAACTGTTTCAAGCAATCTATTATAAAACTATCAAAGCTCGATGGTTTCGTAAAAGTTTTATCGCCTTTTACGAAGCCTTCTTGTTATAGTTTTATCTCGACATCAACTCCTGGAGAAAGATCAAGTTTCATCAAAGCATCAACTGTTTGTTGAGTCGGTTCCAGAATATCCAAAATCCGTTTATGGGTCCTCATTTCAAACTGCTCTCGTGATTTTTTATCGACGTGAGGAGAGCGAAGAACACAGTATTTATTAATCCGAGTCGGCAAAGGTATGGGCCCAACTACTTTTGCTCCCGTTTTATTTGCCGTATCAACAATATCCGATGCAGACTGATCCAGAAGCTTATGATCATATGCTTTGAGCCTGATCCTGATCTTTGTATTTGTTATCATCATTTTATTCTTTCTCTTTAGAGCCAGTTTCAAAATGTTCAATTTTGTTCGAGATCAAGGAAGGCGACCCAATTTTAAATCAGGTTTAACCACAGAAATACAATGAGTATTTCGAGGATTAAAATTTGAGCCTGACGCAGATATCGGACAAAAGGGGACGTTTTGAAGCTGGCTCCAGGGAGATGAAAGATGCTGCAAATCTACGACTTGCAGGTGAAGCTTGGAGATAAGAAGATCCTGAAGCATATCGATCTTGAAATTCAGACCGGAGAAACACATATCCTGTTTGGGCCAAACGGGTCAGGTAAGACATCCCTTTTAATGACAATTATGGGTTATCCCCAGTATGAAGTGGTGGCCGGTAAAATAATCTTTAAAGGGGAAGACATCACGCATATGTCAATAGACGAACGTGCCAGGCTGGGAATAGGAATGTCTTACCAGCG
>JAUWMJ010000068.1 GCA_030613225.1 Desulfobacterales bacterium | reverse complement strand
CAAAATATGCTTTTATTTCATCATCAGTCGGTTTGATATTTTTATATCTTTCAGTAGCAAAAAGAACGAAATCAATATCAACAGATGCATCCTGGTATTTAAAATATTCCCTGGCTTCCTGGTCAGACACCTTAACATTATATGTAATAAATGACCTTAACTTATCTGTTAACATTGCCTCTTTCTGCTCAACTTCAAATACTTCAGGAGTCAACCGGATGTTGTTTAACATACCATTATACCTGCGGCTGTCAAATACCCCATCTGTCTGAAATGCTTCAATGCTTCTGATTGCAGCTTCCAGTTCCTCGTTAGTAACCCTGAAATTAAGCCTTTTTGCTTCCATGAGCATTAGCTTTTTCTCTACAAGCTGCTTTAGCGCCTGTTTTCTTAATCCAAGATTTGCTATCATCTCGTCGTTTAATTTGTTTCCAAATCTTTTTCGGACCTGTTCTTTAAGATTGTCGTATGTTCTGTTGAATTCATCAAATGAAATCGACTCACCATTGACACTTGCAATTGTGCCTTTGGCTTTGTCCCGAATATTAAATCCCCAAAACACAAAAACAACGGCAATTAGAAATATAATCGCTTTTACCATCCAGCTGCCGGCTTTTTTCCGAATTAAATTGAGCATGTGATTCCTTTCCTTTAAAAAACTAACTTGGTTCTATTATACAAAAAAGAATAATTATATGATTAACGTAGTCGCCTGTTTTTTTTTATCAATCTTTGAGCCAACAGACTCCAGGCAAATTGCACACCGGTATTCGTACTTGTCACCCTCAGGCAAAACAAGAAGAAGGCGCTTTTTGACAGGAACAGCCCGTTTGCATTTAGGACAATAAAGCTCGGTTGCATCGAACTCTTTAAACATGTCCGGTCGTTTTCCTTGCCCGGCAAACCCGCTGTTTTGTTTTATAAAATTTTCTGGATTCATTATAATGCCTGTCCCGATGAAAAATTTCCCAAATTTATAAACTTTAAATTTTAGTTGCTTACCAGGCTTTTGTCAAGAAATTACATAGATGCCAAAAAACTTTTTTCAGCATAGCTTCGACTTAAACCTGCAAGTTAATGGAAAAAATGCCGGCCGGAAGAAAAAGGCTTTTTTGAATCCAAAATAAATATTGACACAACTATCGGTTTTTGTTAGTTCCTCCTTTGTTATTCGGGGCTGTAGCTCAGCTGGGAGAGCGCATGACTGGCAGTCATGAGGTCAGGGGTTCGAGCCCCCTCAGCTCCACCAAACATAATTCAGCTCATAGCTCATAGTAAATAGCTGATAGTACATAGATTAATACTGAAAAGCCGGTTTCAAAACCTTTCCCGATTGCAGTGGGATTCAAGGTTAAGCCTGCCTATGCGTGCCCGCAACAGACAGGGCAGGCGGTCCCGCCGTCTAATCCCCATCTCCCCCTTGACATCATTAACACATTATCTTAAAAACGTGTCTGTTTTTAAAACAGGGGATAGCATTCAATAATGAAAAAGAAACATCTTATTATTTTTGCAGCACTTACAATACTCACCGGGAGCTTTGTGGCCCTGTTTTTATTTATTTTACCGGCGATATCATCTGAGCCTGACACATTTACCACGTCCATGGAGGCAAAATATCCTGAAAGGACTATTGTTCACCTGTATTTTGCTAATAAGGAAAATTCCTTTCTTATTGCAGAAAAAAGACTGCTTGTTAAACCTGATGACCCGGCACAAATGGGAAAACTCATAATTGAATCACTCATCAAAGGACCGAAGGAAGGACTCATGCGAACGATTTCTTCGGATGCAACCTTAAGGGCGCTTTTTGTTACAGAAGACAAAACTGCTTATGCTGATTTTTCTCCGGTTATAAGAGAGAAACATCCAGGGGGATGCAAATCGGAAATCATCACAATATATTCAATTGTTAATTCATTAATATTAAATATTCCCGAAATAGATGCCGTAAAAATACTTATTGACGGACGTGAATCTATGACCCTTGCAGGTCATATTGATTTGCGTTTTCCTTTAAAAGCTGACATGCTTCTAGTGAGATGAAAAAAACACACAAAATAATGGATATACGCAATATCGGTATCATCGCCCATATTGATGCCGGGAAAACTACCGTAACAGAACGGGTCCTTTACTATACCGGTCGCTCTCATAAGATAGGTGAAGTCCATGACGGCGAGGCTGTTATGGACTGGATGCCTGATGAGCAGGAACGTGGTATTACAATCACTTCTGCAGTAACCACCTGCCAGTGGAAGGGAAATGAAATCCACATTATAGATACTCCTGGGCATGTCGATTTTACAATAGAGGTGGAGCGCTCATTAAGAGTCCTTGACGGTGCCATTGGTGTCTTTTGTGCTGTGGGAGGTGTTGAGCCACAGTCGGAAACGGTCTGGCACCAGGCTGATAAATATTTTGTTCCTAAAATCGCCTTTATCAACAAGCTTGACAGGGTCGGTGCAGACTTTTTCGGCACAGTTGAAATGATGATAGACAGGCTCAACGCAAATCCTTTAATTATACAACTTCCGGTTGGCTCCGAAGATAATTTTTCCGGTATAATCGATCTGGTCGAAATGAAACAGATTATATGGGATGAAGAAACCCTGGGTGCTACCTATAGAACCGAAAATATACAACCGGATCTTCTTGAAAGTGCAAACGAATATCGCGAAAAGCTTATTGAGACTATCGCAGAGCATAATGACGATATTATGGAGGACTACCTGGCAGAAAAGCCGGTAGGTTCGCAAAGCCTTTATAATGCAATACGAAAGGCAACCATAGATTTACAACTGGTTCCGATATTATGCGGATCAGCCCTTAAAAACAAGGGGATACAACCGCTCATCGATTCGGTTGTCCGTTTCCTTCCGAGTCCTGTTGACATTCCTCCTGTTAAAGGAATAGACCCTGAAACAAGAGAAGTCCGTGAATGCAAAGCAAAAGATACTGATCCTCTTTCAGCGCTTATATTCAAGGTTTCTATGATAGAAGGAAGAAAACTTTCTTATGTGAGAGTTTATAGCGGAAAAATGAAGGCCGGTGGAGAGGTTTACAACCCTGCCCTTAAAAAAAAGGAAAAGCTTTCCCGGATACTGATGATGCATGCCAATAAAAGGGAAAGAATTGACAGTGCAGGTGCAGGGAATATTGTAGGGGTTGTAGGGCTGAAGGATTCTTCCACGGGTGATACGCTTTGTTTAATCGACCATCCTGTTTTGCTCGAAAAGATAGAGTTTTATGAGCCCGTCATTTCCGTTGCTGTGGAGCCTAAAACTCACAGTGATCAGGAAAAACTTGACCAGGTTCTTGAAAAATATATGGCGGAAGACCCGACCCTGAGGGTTCGGGAGGACGAAGATACAGGACAAACAATTTTGTCGGGCATGGGAGAACTGCATCTTGAAATCATAATCAGCCGTATGTTGCGTGAGTTTAACACCAGCGTTAATGTTGGAAAACCGCAGGTTGTTTACAGGGAAAGCATTGAGAAAGAAATAAAAGCCTCTTCGACATTCGACAAAGAAGTTGCGGGGCAGCATCACTTCGGCGAAGTCGTATTAACACTGAAACCTTTACCCCGGGGTACCGGCAACAGATTTTTATCGACTATCACGCCGGAAACCATACCTGACGTTTTTGTACCTGCAATTGAAAAGGGGGTCATGGAGTCTTTAGAAAGCGGTGCATTGATGGGATATCCTGTTGTTGATGTGGAGGCTGTTCTCACAGGAGGATCGTGCAGAGAATCTCTTGGCACCGAGCTGGCTTATACCGTCAGTGCATCCATGGCATGCAAGGAAGCTCTGGCAAACGGCAGGCCTTATCTTCTTGATCCTATTATGAGTGTCGAAATTCTTGTTCCGGAATCTTTCATGGGAGATGTTATAGGTGATCTTAATTCCAGAAACGGAAAAATTGAAGCCATAACACCCAAAATGAAAACCCAGGAAATAAAGGCAACAGTACCACTTGCACGCATGTTTGGCTATTCAACAGCTTTAAGGTCGGCAACCCAGGGCAGGGGTACATTTACCATGCAGTTCTCTCATTTTGATCGCAGTTGAAATATAATTAAGCTCATAGTTTATAGCTCATAGCTGATAGTAAAAAAAAGCTTTGCTCTGCCGTTGAATATTCTCTTCAGCCTGACTACGTGAGTTACTCATTAGTTTAAAATCGACAGAATTCATTAATTCTTCAATCTTCAATCGAAAATCTTCAATTATTTGCTTTGGCCTCTTTCTTCTCATGTGCATACCTTTTGCTGACTTTTTTCAGCAGATTTTCAATTTCTTCCCTTCTATATGGGTCTGTCGTCTTTTCCAGGGCCTTTTTAAACTGGACTATAGCGTTTTTATTCTCTCTTTTTTTTATATAATAAATTCCAAGTGTATAATGAGCATCTGCCAGCTTACCCTGCTTGCCATAGGTATTACCAAGAAAATAGAATCCCGGCTTATAATCAGGATGTTTTTTGGTAAGAGTTCTTAGCGTAGATTCGGCATCTTTAAATCTTCCCAGCCCTAGCTGGATACGTCCAACATAAAGAAGACCTTCCGGGTCGTCAGGAGCAATACTGACAGCACTTTCAAGTATAGTGAGTGCCTTTTGATACTGCCCGTCAAGAAAATAGATCCGCCCGAGAGCGACTAAAAATTCCGGGTTAAAAGCCTCCCTTTCCAGCGCTTTTTTTATATATACAGCCGCATCCTTTCTGTTTCCGATTCTTGCCAGTACAAGTCCGTATCCATAATTTGCCAGCGAATTTTTCGGATTTTTCGTGGCAGCGCTTTTGTATTTTCGCAAGGCTACAGTTTCATCTCCGTATAGTGCAATCAGGCGTGTGTTAACCCTTTTAAATTCACTGGAATCTGTCTCTAATGGCGGTGGCTTTTTCATGTTTTTTTCAAGCCATGCGCCAATATATGCCAGTCGTTCTTCAGGTGCAGGATGGGTTATCAGATAGGTAGGAACTTGTTCTGTCCCGAACCAGTGTTTACTTCGAATTTTTTTTAACATTGTAAGCAAACCATATCCCGAGTAACCTGCTTTGGTGAGGTATTTAAGCCCGATCTGATCTGCTTGTCTTTCGTCTCTACGGCTGTATGCTAATGTCATGGACTGGCCGGCTGCCATCGATCCCATCATTACAGCGCTGCCGATTTCTCCGGCCCCTTCTGCGCCAAGAAATATGCCTGCAGCAATACCGGCTAAAGTTGCAATCGAGATCTTTTTAGATCTATCTATTTTCTGTGAAATATGACGGCATAAAACGTGCGCTATCTCATGGCCAATAATGCCTGCAAGCTCCTCTTCGTTATCCATTGCCGCCATCAACCCGCTGTATATAAAAATATGGCCCGCAGGTGTAGCAAAAGCATTATATACATCTTCCTTAATAATATAAAAGTGATAGGTAAATGGCTGCGGCGGAAGAACCGAGACAATCTTTTTTCCTACCTTATTAACATAATTGACAATATCGGGATCTTCCACAAATTTGACACTTTTTAGAACAACATTCATGAATTCCCTGGAAAGTTCTTCTTCCTCGGCAGCCGTTATGCTTAAAGCCGCTTTTGGAATTAAAGCACCTGTAACAAGAAGAAAAAACAGGCAGATTAATAATGATTTCCAGACAAATTGCATGGACACCTTTCTTTTTTTAAATCCTTTTCAAACACTTTTTTTTGTGTTAGAGATTTTAATTATGGCACAAATTTTATGCATAGCCAACCAAAAAGGCGGAGTAGGCAAAACAACCACAGCGGTTAATCTTTCAGCGGCTCTCGCAGTTTCAGAAAAAAGAACGCTTCTTGTTGACTGTGATCCTCAGGGGAACGCTACTTCCGGAATCGGGATTGATAAAACCAGCATCGACCGAACTTTATATCACGGTATGCTCGGAGAAGCTCCGGTTCAAAGTCTTATTGTTAACAGCGAAATAGACAGCTTAAAAGTTATACCGTCAAACGTGGAACTTATAGGTTATGAAATCGAAATGATTTCAAATTCCCAGCGCGAAAACGCGTTAAAAAAGCTTCTTGCAGATCTTGAAAATTCTTATGAATTCATTATTATAGATTGTCCACCTTCACTGAGCCTGTTGACAGTAAACGCTCTGACAGCTGCACATTCTCTGCTGATTCCCCTGCAATGCGAATTTTATGCCCTTGAAGGGCTCGGCCAGCTTTTGCAAACAGTGAGACGTATTAAGCACAGCCTGAATCCGAATCTTAATATTGCAGGAATTCTTTTAACCATGTTTGATAAAAGAACAAACCTGTCTCACCAGGTGGCTGAAGATGCTAAAAAGCATTTCAAAGATAAGGTTTTCAAATCAGTAATTCCCAGAAATATCAGGCTTAGTGAAGCGCCAAGTTTTGGTAAACCAATACTGATGTACGATGCAACATCCGCAGGAGCGCAGAGCTATTTTGATCTGGCAAAGGAAATCATAAATATGTAATATTTTATATTATATAAAACGAGTTGACACAAGATGTGATATGCAGATCACATCAACCAAAACCTTTAAAAGAAAGGAAAACCTTTATAAAAAGCCGTACTAAGGTAATCCGGTTTTAAGACGTGTCAAACTCAGGCACAGGTAAGCATAAAGAAAGAACAGGTGCAATCATTTTATAAAAAAATTGCTAAACTAACATATTATTTAACTTACATATAAAATATGTTTGTTTGTCGTTCTTTCTTAATCCGCCTGTGGCGGACTAATACCTTCAAATAGCGACCCGCCTTAAAACCGGATCACCTGAATGCTCATTTGGACATATTTTCCCATAGGCTAAATTAATACATAAATTTTTATAAAGAGAAAACATAAATGAACGCAATACAAAGAAAAGTCGGTAAAACCTCCGGACCAAATCCGAAAAAACGAAAAAAATTAGCTTTAGGAAAAGGACTGGGTGCTCTTATTCCGGACATTAAATCTGTTGAAGACAGGTCCCCGGACTACTTTTTTTGTGAAACTGATCTTATCAGTCCCAACCGTTATCAGCCCCGTATTCAATTTTCTGAAGATGAGCTTAAGGAATTGTGTAATTCCATAAAAACACAGGGCATTCTTCAGCCGCTTCTGGTTAGAAAAGACGATATCGGTTATGAACTTATTACTGGTGAAAGACGTCTGCGTGCAGCCAAAATGGCAGGACTCAGCAAGGTGCCTGTAGTTTTAAAGAATATTTCAGACGCAGAACTGCTGGAAATGTCAATTGTTGAAAATATCCAGAGGGAAGATTTTAATCCCCTGGAAGAGGCCGAAGCCTATCATCGTCTTATAACGGAATTTGATCTCACGCAGGATCAGGCAGCAATGCGTGTCGGGAAAAGCAGATCCGCTGTTGCCAACTTTTTAAGGCTCAGACAACTACCGGATCAGATAAAGGCAAATATTTTGGACGGCACTTTAAGCATGGGGCATGCAAGAGCTTTGTTAGGTATAGAAGAACCTTCCCAGCAGATTGCAGCCTGGCGCACAGTTGTATCTAAAGGTCTTTCAGTCAGGGAAACGGAAAACCTGATAAAAAAATTAAAAGCAGGAAAGAAAAAGCCCAAAGATGTGCTACCAAGTTCTGAAGATATATATTTTTCAGATCTGGCCGATAACCTTTCTAATTATTTTGGAACCAAAGTTCAGATAAAAAGAAGCGGGCAAAAGGGAAAACTTGAAATTGAGTTTTACAACAACGATGATCTCGATCGTCTAATTAGCCTTTTTAAACAGGTTTAAACGGGCTTAAGACTAATGTCTATCCATATAATAATTGATGGCTATAATCTGATACGTCAGTCATCTTCTTTGAGCCTTCTTGACCACCAGAATATGCAGCTTGGAAGAGAAGCTCTTGTTGATTTGCTGGTAAAATATAAAAGGATAAAACATCATAAAATAACTGTAGTTTTTGATGGAACAAATGCTGTTTCATTTTCCGGTCGTAGAGATTATATTAACGGAATTGAAATAAAATTTTCCCGCTTCGGAGAGTCGGCTGATTTGGTAATCAAAAAAATGGCTGCCGGAGAAAAAGAAAAAGCCCTGGTTGTAAGTTCTGATCGGGATGTTGCAGATTCTGCCTATTTGTCCGGGGCTGCTGTAATCGGCTCCATTGAATTTGAAAAAAAGCTTGAAATGGCAGCATATTCTGATGGAGCTGGTTTTGACGATGAAGATAAAGGCGGCTGGGTTCCCACCACAAAGAAAAAGGGTCCCAGCAGACGACTTCCAAAAAAGAAACGACGCAGCAAAGCTAAGATAAAAAAACTATAAGGAAGATAGGCTGGGACGCTGGGAAGTTTGGGTGTTAGAGAAGGTCAGGAAGTTTTATGCCCGAAGATGTGGCATTTATGACGGGGCTGTTGGATATACCAAGTTTATAGTGACTAAAGTGTCTAAAGTGAGCTAAAGTGCCTAAAGTTAAGGAATTCTGTCTATTTTATTTTTATTAAAAAAGATGGCTTGCCGGGGCGTAGCCAAAGGCGAAGACCGGAGCGAAGCGACACCACAACTTTAGACACTTTAGTCACTTTAGCGCACTTTAGACACTCTTATTTGCTCAGCCAAAGCCAATTATCTCTGACCACGCCCGTCGAAGATCCCGTCAAGCGGGGAAGGACGTGGTTCTAAAAATTGAATAAACTTAAGGTGACATGAAAAAAATATGTGTAATTGACGGACAGGGCGGTGGTATCGGTAGTACGATTATTAAGAAACTGAAAGAACTGTTTCAGGAAACTATCGAGATTATTGCTCTGGGAACAAATGCAATTGCTACAGCACAGATGCTGAAAGCCAGGGCAAATCGCGGTGCTTCCGGAGAAAATGCCATTGTTCAAACCGTAAAAACGGTTGATATTATCATCGGGCCTGTCGGCATAATTATTGCCAACGCCATGATGGGTGAGGTAACACCGGAAGTCGCAAAGGCCGTGGCAACCAGCCCGGCAAAAAAATTATTAATACCGCTTACACAGGAAAATATTGAAATTGTAGGCATATCCTCAGTTCCTCTTCCGCATCTTATTGAGGATTTGGTCGAAGTTAATTTAAAGCAAGTACTGCAAAAAAAGGAGTGATATATCATGTGTGAAGCCAATGCTTATTTGGTTGAGAAAGACCAAAACAAGTTATTAATGGAGGCTGTTGACACGGTTGAACCTGAAGATGACGGCGTTAGACTAATCAGCATATTCGGAGATCAAAAATTCGTAAAAGCCCGAATCCATTCTCTTTCTCTTGTGGACCATAAGATATTTCTGAAGGAGTAAATCTTTTCGCAATAGTTCAGCCACTAAGACGCAAAGGCTCAAAGGAAGGATAGAAATTATATTATCATCTTAGTGCCTTTCTGCCTTAGTGGCTGATATAAATCCCAGTTACGGCTTCTGGATAGACACTTCAAGCTTCCTTCATGAAAATATTAATCGCCAAGACCGCAGGATTTTGCATGGGTGTGCGCAGGGCAGTCGAAATGGTTCTGGATGCACCCCACAAGCGTAAAGGCCCTATCAGCACTTACGGCCCTCTGATTCACAATCCTCAAGTTCTTAAACTTCTGGAAGAAAAAGAAATATCTGTTATTAATGCTATCCCTTAACATGGATCCGGCACCATTTTAATCAGGGCTCACGGAGTTCCCCCTGATGTAAAGGAGAATCTTCAAAAGGTCGGCTTTGATGTTGTAGATGCCACATGCCCCCGCGTAATAAAGGTCCAGTCCATAATTAAAAAGCATGCAGCGCACAATTATGCATCTATAATATTAGGAGACAAAGACCATCCGGAAGTTGCAGGGCTGCTCGGTTATGCCGGAGAAAATGGTTATGTTATCGGCAGCATAAGCGATCTTAATTTACTTCCG
>JAUWMJ010000331.1 GCA_030613225.1 Desulfobacterales bacterium | reverse complement strand
AATGCAATGGCTTTAATCTTTACACTTGTCAGCGGACTGCAAACCCTTTTTTTCGGTATGTGGTTTGATATGGAATATAATAAAAATTTGAAATAGAGGCAATTTGAAAGTCTGCATATTAACATCTTCATTTCCCAGATTTGCCGGTGATTCTGCCGGTATCTTTATTTATCATCTTTCCCGCCATTTGATAAACAAAGGAGTGGAAATTGAAATCATATGTCCCCATGAAAATGGCTGTCGCTTCATTGAAGACTGGGAGGGGATCAAGATAAACCGATTTCCTTATTTTTATCCTTTACGATATCAAAATTTAGCTTATGGATCAGGCATACTTAAGAATATAAAGAGCAACTCAAGTGCGAAAATCCAGTTGCCATTTTTTATTATCTCTGAAATCATTCATTCTCTCAAAATACTAGTGACGTCAAAACCTAACTTAATCCATGCTCACTGGTCCTTACCTCAGGGATTAACCGGCATTATTTGCAAAAAGGTGTCTGGGATTCCTTGTATAACGACCATACATGGTTCTGATGTCTATGGGTTGAGACACCCCTTTTTAAAAGCGGTAAATGCGAAAGTTATTATACATTCAGATGCATGTACGGCAAATAGTAAAGCAACAGCCGGTATGGCCAGGACGATTTCAGCAAGGAAAGACATAAAAATCGTTCCGATAGGAGTAAATCCCGACTTTTTTAAAAAATCATCATGTAATAAAGATGCATTGAAAAAGAGAATAAAAATTGATGGAAAAGTTGTTTTGTTTGTCGGGAGACTTATTGACTGGAAAGGTATTGATTATTTGATCAAGGCTGCTCCCAAAGTTATTAAGAGATTTCCCAAAGCCAGGATTATGCTGGTAGGTTCCGGTCCACGGAAAAACTGTCTTGTAAAGTTAACCAGGGATTTAAATCTTGAAAACAACGTGGTGTTTATTGAACAAGTTCCACAGGATGAATTATTAAAATATTATTATCTTGCCGATATTTTTGTTCTTCCTTCAATAGTTAACGAAGAGGGAGAAACAGAAGGTCTGGGAGTTGTTTTGCTTGAGGCAATGGCCTGTGGAGTCCCTGTGGTGGGGAGTGGTGTCGGTGGTATTCCGGATATTATTAAAGATCATGAAACCGGTCTAATCGCAGGGCAAAAAGATCCTGATTCCTTGGCAGAAAAGATAATTAAATTATTATCCAATGACAGGTTGAGAGAAAAAATAATTAAAAACGGAAAGAAGCTGATAGAAGAGAAATATTCCTGGGAAATAATAGCAGATAAATTTATAAATATTTACAGGGATGTTATTAAGAGGAATAATCATCACTTGAAGTTTCATTAGCTAAACATTAATTAGTGCAAGGACTTTGACATTTGCAATTGCTGTAATCTGACCCCCGAGTTAGAAAAATCAATTTAAAATCTCTTCAAAAAGTTCCTCATATTTCTTAACCATTTGCTGGACGGTAAAATACCTTTCAACTTTGCTGCGGTTGTATTCTCCCATTTCGCGCCGCAGTGTTGGCGAATCCGCCAGCAGGTTTATTTTTTCAGCAAAAGTTTCAACCTCTCCAACCGGGCACAGAAACCCTCCCTTGCCGTCATCAATCAGTTCCGGAATTGCGGAGCAATTACTCGCCACCACAGGGAGACCGCATGCCATGGCTTCTGCTATTGCCAGGCCAAAACCTTCACGTACGGAAGGCATCAGCAAGATGTCCATCTCGTTGTATCTATCCGGCATGTCATCAAAATGAACCGAACCTACCGGATATAGACCGGTTTCTGAAGGAAAAATGTTTCGTGTTCGGAGTCCTTGTGTATAATAAAGATGTACGTTTTTTGAAAGTTGCCTGGAAATAGAGGGGAGCCACTGCGCTCCTTTCCTTTGGGTGAGATTGCCGGAAAAAAAGACTCTGACTTCCTTACTTGAAACTCTTGAGGAATACACGGGTGAAAATTGATTCACATCCACGCCATTATAGATAACTTGTATAGGCAATGATAGATTCAGCTCCTGCCTGGCCAAACGCGCTAAAAAGTGACTGACTGCTGTTATTGTATGGGCTTTTTTAATCACCATCCTGGTCCACATCAACAGGTCTGTAGCATAATGAATCTTTTGAAGCCGTGAGCTATAGGGCTTCATCCAGCGATCAAGCACATAATTGTGGAAGGTAAGCACCAAGGGGACTGATTTTCGATAAAAAAACTTGGCGTAATCAGGCGCTGTATGGATCAGATCGGCCCCACGGGTTGAAGTCGCATATGACAGGGCAAACGGAAAAAGGGTCCAGTATGGATTGTATCTGGATACTCGATACCCCTGGATATGTTTTTCCAGAAGTCTATGAAGCACATAGGCTCCGTTTCCCGTGGCCATCGGACTGATAATCCGGGGACCTCCCGTCATTTTCTCCCCCTTTCTGAATGCATCGCTTACGATCTTCATAGCCGACCGAGTCTTTTTAGTGTGGTCAAATTTTCCTCATAATCTTCTATATCGTAATGAACAGATATTTCTCTGCTTCCAAGTAGTTGTTGAAATCTCTAAACTGTCATGCCTGCCATCTCACGTGCTTTTCCAAAGGACAGTCGTTATTGCTGAAAAAGAGAGATACCCAGTTCCAGTTTAATTTCCTGTGGCGTCATTCTGGCAGCGTGGATGACATCACGAGGTATTTCTATAAAAATCATAAAAGTTATTTCTTATTCTCCATATTCAAATGAGAAAAAGAATGGATGGATAAAAGCGAATGATTCCTCGATCAGGAATTACTTTTCTCAGTCTCCAGACGAGACTGAGAAAGCACAATCTCGCCCAAAGGCGGGAAAAGAGAAGTCGGCTTTCAACCCTTGCCATCTTTAAGGTAAACTCTTGCCGCTATTAGTCCAATTGGTTATCTCGAAGAGGGTTGACACTGTTTGCCTTTCTTCCCAGCCGTCGCAGCTTAGAAGATGCTCCCGTCTTCGCTCGATTAAGCTTCGCCGCGGCGACATGGTGTGGCAAGCAGGAAAGGCAAAAAATATCCTGTATATCCTGCGTGCCTCGGCATAGGTTAAGCGACGTCGGGTGAATCCTGTCTGATTTATAGTGATTTATGCCAGTTCCATGCTGTTCGGATGATATCATCAATATTAGTATATTCAGGTTTCCAGCCAAGTTCATTAACAGCTTTTTCGTTGGAAGCGACTAAAACTGGAGGGTCACCAGGTCTGCGGTTGGTGACAATAAAAGGTATTTCTTTTTCTGTAATTTTTAAGGCTTTTTCAATCACCTCCAAGACAGAATGACCATGACCGGTTCCAAGATTATAAAAGCCACTTGGACTTCCATTTAGCATCATCTCAAGGGCTAATACATGAGCGCTTGCTAAATCTGAAACGTGAATATAATCCCGGATACACGATCCGTCCTTTGTATCATAATCAGTACCGAAAACCTGAATTGCTTCACTTTTACCCGTTGCAACATCCAGGACAAGGGGAATCAGGTGTGTTTCCGGGTCATGTTTTTCTCCGGTTTCACCATCAGGGTCTGCTCCTGCTGCATTGAAATACCTTAAACTAATGAATTTTAGACCATAGGCATTGCTGTAATCTTCAAGGATATCTTCTATCATTTTTTTCGATCTTCCGTATGGATTAATGGGAGATCGGAGATGGCCTTCATCTATAGGAATCTTATTCGGGTTTCCATATGTGGCGCATGTTGATGAGAAGATAAAATATTTGATATTATTCTTTAATAAATGATGGAGCAAATTAATCGTATTTTGAAGATTATTTGTGTAATATTTTTGAGGATCAGTAATTGACTCGCCAACATAAGCATAAGCGGCAAAATGGATAACAGCATCGATTTTATATTTCTTAAAAAAGGTCTCCAGATCTTTTACATTGCCGATATCACCTTTATAAAAATCACCCCATTTAACATTATCCCGATGACCATAAACCAGGTTATCAAATGTAATAGGGTTATATCCCTTATTAAACAATTCTTTGCAACAATGTGAACCGATATATCCGGCACCGCCGGTGACGAGAAAATTTTGCATTATTAATCTCCAGGGAGTTTA
>JAUWMJ010000352.1 GCA_030613225.1 Desulfobacterales bacterium | reverse complement strand
TATAAGGATGCTCTGGATGTTGGTGCTGATGGCGTTCTGGTGGTTGATCTTCCACCGGAAGAGTCGGATGAAATGACAGGAACCTGGCCGGGAGCTGACCTGGCTTTGATTCGTTTGATTGCTCCAACCACATCTTTGGATAGGATGAGGAAAATTACGGCAGATGCACGGGGCTTTATTTATCTTGTTTCAAAGACCGGGGTTACTGGAAGCAGCGGGCTTAAAATAGAAAGCATAGGCCGGCAGATAGATTCCCTTCGCAGCGTAACTTCTCTTCCCGTTTGTGTTGGATTCGGTATTTCCACCACGGATGATGTGGCGGCCGTCGCATCGGTTGCAGATGGTGTAGTAATAGGGAGTGCCTTTGAGCGGGTGATTGAAGATAATCTTGAAAATAAAGATTTGGCTGCTATTTTGGCCGGTCAGGCCCGAAAATATAAGGATGCAATGTTATTTTAGCTTTTTTTAAAAAGATTTACCACGGAGTTTCACGGAGAGACACTGAGTTTTAATTTAATATCTATGAAATTTCCGTGCAAATCCGTGGTAAAAATATGAAGAAACAAAAGGTTGACCTCTTACAGCTTCTTTATATAATATAAGAAACAAATTATTTCGTGATTTCGTCCTTTCGTGTTTTCGTGATAAAAAATAAAATCAGAAAATAAATCCTGTTTCGGTTTTCGTAACTGGTTCACAGGTTCAGGGTTCAACGTTCAGGGTTAAGGACAAGAAGGCATTGAAGAACCGAAGTCTTCGTTAAAATTGCTCATTGCCCAAGTAATTGCCAATTTAGCTTTCAATTGTGGATGCGGCTTGACGAAGCTGACGCATTTCTCGTAAATCCACATCATAAATGAGTCTGTTGATTTAGTCGGTTTTTAAAAAAGCGTATACATTATATAGTGCCATGTCGCACCTCCTACCACAATATGTTGTATCTAAATTTCGGAGATCGGACTAAATCAACAGACTCATAAATGGCGTAAGGGGACGAGAATGGAACCTTGAACCTCTGAACCTTTGAACCCGTGAACGCCTACATATATATTACAGGTCAAACAACATGATACTTCATATAGATATGGATGCCTTCTATGCTTCGGTTGAACAACTGGACAATCCTGATCTTAAGGGAAAGTGCGTAATTGTGGGAGGACAATCAAACAGGAGTGTTGTTTCGGCTGCAAGTTATGAGGCAAGAAAATACGGTGTCAGGTCTGCCATGCCCGTATTTATGGCAAAACAGAAATGTCCCGAAGGTGTGTTTGTCTCGCCGAGAATACAGCGATACAAAGAAGTGTCAAAAAAAATCATGAAGCTGCTTTGTGATTTTTCTCCACTTGTGGAACCTGTCTCCATTGACGAAGCTTATATGGATATTACCGGTGGTGAAAGGCTTTTGGGATCGCCGGAGCAGGTCGGCATGCATATAAAGGACAAGATAAAGAAAAAAGTTAATCTGACCTGTTCAGTGGGAATTGCTCCAAACAAGTTCCTTGCTAAAATTGCTTCAGATATGAACAAACCAGATGGCCTTTTCATCATCATGCCTGATGAAGCACACGAATTTATTAAATCACTTTTGATTAATAAAGTGCCGGGCGTAGGTAAAAAGACCGGCAGTCACCTTGAAAATCTTGGCATTACAACCCTTGGCGATGTACAAAAATATCGGGATAAAATGCTGCTTAACAGGCTCGGAAAGTTTGGCAAACGCCTGGTAGAACTTTCGGCTTGTATCGACAACTCTCCGGTAACGCCTTTTACACAAAGAAAATCCGTCAGCACAGAACATACGCTTACAGAAGACACCCGGGACTTGGAAATTTTGAAAAGATTTTTATTAAAACATTCCGACGATGTGGGAAGGGAATTAAGAAAACTTCAAGTTAAAGCAAAAACCATAACCCTGAAACTAAAGCATGCAGATTTTAAACAGATTACAAGAAGTACAACCATTGATAACTCCACACAATCATCGGAAACGATTTATTCTGCTGCTTCCCAGCTGCTTTTAAAATACAGGCTTAAAACAAAAATCAGGCTCATCGGGGTCGGGGCTTCAGGTTTTGTACCGTCGGCTATGCCATTTCAGATGGATCTTTTTGAACGAAAAGAAAAAAAAGGTAATAACTGGGAGAAAGTTGAAAGGGCTATTGACACTATAATCGAAAAATTTGGAAAAGATGCTGTCAGGGGTGACACTTTGACCGAAAAAAAATATATTGAACAGAAAAAATTTAAAAGACCAAAAACTTCCCTGTCTGCTGGGCGCACATTTTTCCATTGCAAGAGGTCTGGACAAAGCCCTGTTTGAAGCCGAATCATACGGCTGCAATACACTTCAGATATTTACAAAGAATGCAAACGCCTGGAAGGAACGGATAGTTACACAAAAGGAGATTGAAAACTTTGAGCAGGCAAAATTAGAAACCGGAATAACTGAAATTGCCTCTCATACTTCTTATCTCATAAATCCGGCAACACCTGAAAAGAAAAAGCACAAAATGTCCATCAATGCGCTTTTGCAGGAACTGGTCAGGTCTTCAAACCTGGGCATTCCATATGTCGTACTCCATCCCGGGTCTCATATGGAAGCCGGTGAAAAAGAAGGAATCTTACGAATCGCTGAAAGCATTGATGAAATATTTGCAAAAACCCCTGGAATAAGCACTCGCCTTTTGCTCGAAACTACCGCAGGGCAGGGTTCCAGTGTGGGTCATACTTTTGAACAGCTTGCATCAATTATCAGCAAAGTTGAAAAGAAAATAAATCTGGGGGTCTGTCTCGACACATGTCATATCTTTGCCGCCGGCTATGATATCAGGACCATGGAATATTACCGGAAAACCATGGATGATTTTGATTCTATCATCGGCCTTGACCGTCTATCCTTTATCCATCTTAATGATTCAAAAAAAGAATTAGGATCAAGGGTTGACAGACATGAGCAAATCGGTCGCGGTTATATCGGTTTAGACGCATTTAAATATATTATGAATGATGACAGGTTTTTCGATATTCCGAAAATCATCGAAACCCCAAAGGGGGAGCCAAGGGGAAAGCCAAAGGGGAAGACAGATAAAGACTGGGATGAGATAAATTTGAAGGTGTTAAGGGAAATGGTACGGATTTAAAGCGATGCCTTGCTGTTGCTTTTGATTTCCTCGTTTTTCAGGCAGTTTTTACATATACCATCCAGGCGAACTTCAACGTTATCAATAAGTCCCGGAAAAGTTCTGTTAAGGGGCTTAATATCCAGATGCAGACTTTCAGGATTTAAACATTCCATGCTGCCGCATTCCCTGCAATAGAAATGTGGGTGTGGCTGATGATGCTCGTTCGGAGCCAGGCCATAATGAAACGAACGCCCCCCACTGCTTATTCGATCAATAAGTTTTTTTCCCACTAAAAGATCAAGGATCCGATAAACCGTAACACGATTGATATCAGTGCTGCGACTTAATATATCAATAATCTCACTGGGATTTAAAGGGTAATTGTTGTTTCCTATAACTTCCAGTATCTTCAATCGATTCGGTGTGGAGCCCAAAC
>JAUWMJ010000322.1 GCA_030613225.1 Desulfobacterales bacterium | reverse complement strand
CCCCTTTAAATAATTTTGTTCCTTTTCAGAAACTTCGCCGCTGTTACTTTTCAAAAGCACCTTTTTTGTCCGGCTGGTTTGCCCGGAAATAATTTCCAGTGATGACTTTGACACCTTAAGGCACTTTGCCAGATATTTAATACACATCTTGTTGGCAGCACCTTCAACCGGAGGCGCCATAAGTTTAATCTTAAGGGAGTCTTTGTAAAGCCCGGATATCATATTCTTCGATGACCTTGGCTGCACAAAGACCTTAAAAGTAACTCCGTGAGGACTTTTTCTTACAAATTCCATATAGCCACGGCGCTTTAAATTTAAAAGCTACCCTTTTTAATATTGTTGATTATGATAGTTGATGAAATATTCTCGCTGACAGGAATAAGTTCAACTCGCCCTCCGAATTTCTCAACAAGCTTTCGCCCATAAACGTCCTTTGAGTTATAATTGGTTCCCTTTGTAAGAATATCCGGCTTAATTTTTTCTATCAGTTTATCAAGCTGCCCTGTGGAAAAGACAACCACATAATCAACCACATCAAGTGCACTGATTATACGAACACGCTCCTTTTCACTGATTATCGGTCTCCCCTTACCTTTCAGCCGTTTAACTGAATCATCATCATCCAGGGCAACAATAAGAACATCTCCTGTCTGCCTGGAAGCAGAAAAAAACATAATATGGCCTGCATGCAAAAGGTCAAAACAGCCGTTTGTTAAAACAACTTTTTTGTTTTTTTTCTTCAGTTCATGGATGAGATCTTCAAGCTCTGTTAAGAGCTTATATTTTCCTGGTACTCCATTATGAGCCGGTTTTAAAGCATCGAGCATTTCTCTTTTTGAAACAGTTGCTGTTCCAACCTTGCCGACAACGATTCCTGCCGCAGTGTTGGCAAGTTCAATTCCTTCCTTAAATGACAGACCTGACGCTATTGCAAGTCCGAGAACTGAAAGAACCGTATCCCCGGCACCGGAAACATCATACACCTGACGTGCTACAGCATTTATTTTATATGGCTTTTTATTTCTCTCAAACAAAACCATGCCATCCTTGCCGCATGTTATCAAAAGCTTGTCAATTTCAACCGATTCAAGTATCTTTGCACCTGCCCTGTAAAGAGATGCTTCATTAACAATCTCAACTCCCAGAGCAAGGGCTGCTTCTTTTCTGTTGGGCGTAATAATTGAAACACCGGAATATTTACTAAAATCAAGCCCTTTTGGATCAGCGATAGTGATTTTTTTATGATTTTTTGCCAGGGCAACCAATCCTGACAGCATAGATTTCGTAACCATACCCTTGCCGTAATCGGAAATCAGAACTATATCGACTTCAGGCATGATCTTTTCTGTAAATTCAGCAATAGCCTGAAAAGTACGGTTTGATATTTCCTTTTTTGTCTCCCGGTCAATTCTAAGAACATGCTGGTTTTCTGCAATAATTCTCGTTTTTCTGGTAGTAGGTCTTTCCGGTTCTTGAATTATGCCTCTTGTATCAACGCCGATTTTTTTGAATTTTTCAAGCAAAAGCTTTCCTTCGCGTCCTGTTCCGATAACACCGACCGCTAAAACCTTTGCGCCAAGGGCAACAAGGTTGTTTACAACATTACCGGAACCGCCAGGAGTATATTCTTCCTTTTCAACTGAAACGACCTGGACAGGTGCTTCAGGAGATATCCGATCCACAGATCCCCATAAATACTCATCGATCATTAAGTCGCCCACAACAAGGATTTTGCATTTTTCAAATTTTGAAATGTCTATGTTCATTTTCAAGACCACGTAAAAAAATGTTTCTCTTTCAGAGCAAAGAATAACATACTGGGTTGTACTGGGACTGTTGCGAGTTCCGCGTTCCGCATTACGGGTTCTAAATAGGATGGTTTCTTTTTTTATACCTCGCAACTCGTAACTCGTAACTCGTAACATCACCTTTCAGCGTAAAAAACAACATACTGGCTGAGAGCGGCAACAATTTTTCGATATGATATTGCTAAGACCCTATGCATCATCCCTGTTTTTATCAATTAATTCCTTTATAAATTCAGGAGGGCGAACTACTCTGCCGTTTTTATCCACAAAGGCATGTTTTGTGTATCCTTTTGCATGTATCTTTGTGCTGTCTTCACTTTTTATACAGTAATCAAACTTCATTCCACCCTTGACACTGGTATCAAGCGAAGTCTCTATAACCAGCATATCATCGTATTGAATTGGAGTAAAAAACTTGCAATAGACTTCAGATACCGGTAAAAAGACTCCCCTGGTTTCTATCTCCTTATAAGCCAGTCCCATGGTTCTGAACATCTCCGAGCGGCCTATTTCAAACCATCGCAAATAATTGGCATTATAGGCATAACCCATCTTGTCCGTATCACCGTAAATCACTCGATTTGTTGTTTTGTGGGTAAGCATTAAGTATCTCTTTTCAGTGTTTTCAAAATAAGTTTTTTTAATTCTTCGTATCCGTATGACACAGAAAATTGCGGGAATTCATCCTTAACATTATCGGGCGGACGAAAAAGTATTCCCGTATCAGCCTCTTTCAACATTGTAATATCATTATAAGAATCACCTATGGCTATAACCTTGTAGTTAAGGCTTTGCATGGAAAGAACCGTTTTTCGCTTACTGTCCTTCTGTCGCAGATTATACCCTGTAATCTTTCCTTTTTTATCTACGGATAAAGAATGACAGAATAATGTCGGCCATTTTAGTTTCATTATTAAAGGCTTTGCAAATTCAACATAGGTGTCTGATACAATAATTAATTGAATTTGTGACCTTAGCCATTCAAGAAATTCCAGAGCCCTGTCAAGTGGCTCCATTGTCGCTATTACATCCGTGATATCCTTTAGCTTGAGTCCTTTTTCATCCATGATAGAAAGACGTTTTTTCATCAAAACGTCATAATCGGAGATATCACGGGTGGTCAGTCTGAGTTCCCTGATACCTGTTTTCTCAGCAACATTTATCCAGATCTCCGGAACAAAAATACCTTCTAAATCCGAGCACACAATATACATATTAACCCCGTTTGTTTAATTTTTAAAACCTCGTCCTTTGGGCAAGGGCAGAGTGCGAAGGACAGAGGCAGAAGGGAAATAGCTCATAGCTCACAGCTGATAGGCTGTCCGCCGCAGGCGGATTACTATGAGCTATCAGCTATCAACTATCAGCCATTTCCCTTCTGTTCTCATCCTCTATCCTTATTAATACCGGTCTGTCACTTACAACATTCAGCGAATTGATTTCCGATAATGCTTTTGAAACATCAGCCTCTTTAGCACGATGTGTAAGCATAACAAGAGGAACGGAACCATTTATTTTCCGCCCTTTCTGCTGCACCGACTTTATACTGATTTCATTTTTTCCCAAAATCCCGGATATTTTGGAGAGAACACCGGGTTTGTCCAAAGCGGAAAACCGGATATAATAATGAGTAAATATTTCATCAATAGGCATAACAGGGATTTTCCGGATATTTTCCATCTGATACGAAAGGAGTGGGATCCTTCTTGTTGATCCTGATAAAATGTTTCGGGCGAGATCAACTGTATCGCTGACAACACTGCTGGCTGTCGGCATCATTCCTGCGCCTCGGCCATAAAGCAGAATATCACCAACTGCGTCGGCTGAAACGGTAATTGCATTCAGGCTGCCGTTGACATTTGATAAAATATTGTCAAATGGAATCATGGTGGGATGAACCCTTGCCTCAACTGCATCTCCTCTATTCTTACTGATAGCAAGAAGCTTTATCCTGTAGCCGAACTGTCCTGCATATTCTATATCCATGGGAGTGATCCTGGATATCCCTTCAACATATATATTGCTTAAATCGATTTCCATACCGTAAGCCAGGGATATTAAAAGAGCCAATTTGTGAGCTGCATCGTATCCTTCAACATCCAGTGTGGAATCGGCTTCGGCATATCCCTTTGCCTGGGCTTCTGCAAGAGCTTCCTTAAATGTACTTCCATCATCTGTAATCTTAGATAGAATATAATTGCATGTTCCATTTAAAATGCCGATCATAGATTTTATTTTATTCCCGACAAGGGACTCCCGCAGGGATTTGATAATAGGCATGCAGCCTCCGACGCTTGCCTCAAAAGCGAGATCAACACCTTTTATTTCCGCGGCTTTAAATATTTCATTCCCATGATTTGCAAGCAGGGCCTTATTTGCAGTAACAACATGCTTTCCGCTTTCAATAGCTTTTAATATAAGATCCTTTGCAATTGTTTC
>JAUWMJ010000172.1 GCA_030613225.1 Desulfobacterales bacterium | reverse complement strand
GCAATCAGCGAAACTACTTCACTTTCAGCAAATACCGTACACATGCTGCTCAGGACAAGGTCGCTTGTCGCTCCTTTGTCCAGGTCTCCCAATTCGTTGATATCCACTTCCAGAGCCCTTGCCATGGCTTCCAGGAATCTGCCGGTTCCTGCAGCGCATTTATCATTCATGGCAAAATCCACCACATTCCCATCCGGATCAAGGTGGATGGCTTTGCTGTCCTGTCCCCCGATATCAATGAGAATCCGGGTCTCAGGGATCACATGTTTTATTCCTTTTGCATGCCATGTGATCTCAGTGACCGCGTCGTCTTTTTCTTTGACCCTGGTCCTGCCATATCCCGTGGAAATAATTGATCTGATATCCTTTTCCATAATTCCGGATGCATCAAGGATGTTCTTTTTCACCAGGGCAATGGATTTTATGTTTTTTACCCCGGTGGGAATTACCGATGAGGACAATATATTTTTCATTTCATCAATCAGTACTGCATCACAGGAAAGACTGCCGATATCAAGACCAAGGAAATACATTTCATTTTCTCCTTAAGGCTCCCGAAGGTAAGTATAGACTCTGAAAATTATTTTTTCATAACCGTTCACAGGTTCAAAGGTTCAGAGTTCAGAGGTTGTCAGTTCTAAATATTAATCTGAATTCCAGTTGAAATTCGTAATGTCTGACTGGAGAAGGCACGAGAGATGTATATGATCATGCCTGACGCACCCGCGCCACCATTCGTGGTTTCATAAAGTACCTGCTGTCCCATGAGCAAAGTCGACAAAAAAGCAACCCTGAACCTCTGAACCCTGAACCTCTGAACGCTTACATTTTTTCTAAGAAAGCATTTCTATAAAGGCTTCTACCCTGGTTTCTATCTGACCTTTGGCAAGATTCCTTGAATCCACACAATCAATTTCAAGGTTCAGCACAGGAACATTGATGTCTTTAAGCCCTTTTGAAATCAGACCTCTTGGGCCTGTCCCCTGGCGGCATCCCCAGTGACATGGATTGATTGCCCCGTCAATCCTGTATGCTAAGGCAAGGTCCTGCATGTGTCTGATCCGTTCAGATGTGTCCATGCTGTATGGAATTGAAATCATTCTTTTTGCAATACTCTCAAAAGGATTGTCCGGATCCATTGGCTCCCAGGTGACATCATTGAGTTCATCCACTACAAGTCTGGCGCCAAGATCATCAAGCATCTCATTTATGGGAAAGGGATACTGAATTCTGTTCTGTATCCACATCAGCCTTATTTTTTCTTTTGAGGCATGATGTTGACCGGTTCTTATCCTGTGATTCAGTTCGTCTTTAAATGCCCGGCAGATATCAACACCCTGTTGCGTGCCCATTATAAGAGCCATTACCGTACCAAAATCCTTTAAAAACTTGTTGTCAACAGGAGAAGGTTTTGTTTTTGCAAGATCATAGATATCTTTTAAGAGCTGACTTGATCTGTTGAAATAATCCAGGGCAATGCCAAGCTTTTCCTTTGATAACGGCCTTTTTGTATGATCAGACACAAAATGGGTCATTTCTTCAATCTGGGCTGCAAGAAATTTTACCGCATCTTTTGTATAATTCTGGGGCACATTCAAAATGAAAAAGTCTTTTTTATACTGGTTTGCAAAATTTTCAACAATGGCAAGACCGGCTGTACAGGGGCTGCTGGTCCCTATGATGAAATCAGGTTCCGGCATGGCGTTTTTTAACACCGCTCCCATGACCGCCCGGTGATAAGCGCATGAATCCGTCGCAAACCCTGAATCTTCCGCTTCTTCAAGGAATAAACCCGCCGCCTGGGTGGAAGAGAGCATGGCACCGACAAATTCAACAAAACAGGAGGTGACCCCCATGGAACTGAGAAGATCAAAAGGTGCGAGCACACCGCACCATGCAATGTTCTCGTCTTTGGAATAAAGCTTTTTCCCCAGTTTGGACAGCTCCAGTACATATTTTTTCCTGGCATTGATGCCTTCAGGGTCCTGGTTGAGTTTTTCAGTTATTCCTTTTACAACACTGTCAAAATGTTCATACATCATATTACACCCCCAGCATTTCTGTAAACGCTTCGATTCTTGTTTGCTGCTGTCCCAAGGAGCCCATGGTGCAGTCCCCTTCCAGCATAAGGAAGGGAATGGATTCTTTTTGAAGGGCCTGTCTGATCATAGGAATCCTGGCGAGATAGGGATCGCAGAATTTTATGGTAAACCCGATGACCCCTTTTGCGTTACTTTCTTTTGCCCGTTTAACAATCCTTTGGGCGATGCTGCCGGGCTTTGTGGTATCCATGGTTCTTGCACAGGGTGTCTGCTTAAGATATGAGTCAGCCAGGGATCTAAAGATATTATTTTCTGTCTTGGTGCCGACTGGAGTGATAAACCGTGAGGTGGTGCAAAAATCACTGGCAGTCACATGCACGTTCCATTCTTCAAAAAGATCATACACCTTTGGATCAAACAAAAGGTTCCCAAAAACAAAAACAGGCGATAGGCCGGCTTTAGCAGGTTCTTTGGGCTCAATTTTCTTTTGGGCCATTGCCAGAGCCTTGTCTGTTGAATCTGTCGCAGCCGTATTAATGATTTGCTGAAGTCGAAAAGCAATCCCGGGAAAATAACCCCGGGACATTTTTTCCTCGATTTTTGTAACTGAGGCAGCAAGAAGGTTCCATGTGGCAATTTTATCTTTTATTTTATCTGGTTTTATTTCTGGTATTATTTCCGGGAAAAAGGTTTCATTGTTCCACTTGAAAAGGGTTTTTGCCAGGCGTTCATACTCTTTTGAAAGAAAATCAAGGCTTAAGCTGTTTATTCCTGAAGGAAGGTCCAGCAGGATTATTCTGTCATCAGGTCTTGCCTCATGCCAGGCATCGGCCAGCCGCCGCATGGAATCACAGGAATTGATAAAAACCAAACCTTCAAGATCCGGCAGGTCATCTGCAAGAGCCCGGTCAAGCACTTTCTTGACATGGGGACACAAATTATCGTGGAGCAGGTGCCCTGCCTGGTCAGGCGCTTTTGATTCAGGATAAATTCTGAAAGGGGAAAACCCGGCTGCTTCAATTAAAGGGACCGGTGTATAGGCGCAGGTAAACCCGATTTTTTTGCTCATTTTACATCCTCCTTGCCGCAATTTAAAAGAATGGTACGAAGTACATTTTTCGTAGTTTCAATATCCTTTTCCACAATGGTGCTGAAGGCTTTTTCAAGGGTGCTTGATACGACTTTTGTTGCGGAAACTTCAGCATCAACCCCTTCTTTGGTCAAATGAATTCTGTGTGCCCTTCTGTCGTTGGGATCTGATTTCCGTTTTACCAGCCCGTCTCTTTCCATACGGTCTAAAAGTCCTGTCATGGTGGACGGTTCAAGTCCTGCTCTCTTGCCAAGCTCGTTTGCCTTAAGACCGTCTTCATGCCACAAGGAGAGCAGAACACCAAGATAGGCCGGCTTTATTGTGCTGACCCCTTCATTGGCAAAACCTTTTTTCAAAAGGGATGTGACGGCAAGCATGGACCTGGAAATCAAATAATACGGGCAGTCCGGCGGAAGCGGAAAATTCATTTTTTACCTCTCTTGCATATTATACTTAAGCGAATTATACGTATACGTAATATATTGTCAAGAACTAATTTGACTAAATTCAAAGAGCGATATGCATCCCGAATTCAGGCCGGCTTTGCACGATCCTCAACTTCAAAATCCTCGAAATAGCTCGCTATTCCTGTGGTTTTGCAGCCTCGGATCGAACAAATATAACCTAAATCCATGCGCCTAAAATGTAAACTTATTTTTACGCGAACCCTTAGGCAAACAGGATCTCTGGGTCTTAATTGCCCGAATTTTATCCAGTTTAGATCAAAATGGCCTGTTGACAATATACCCGACATCTGATAAATTTATTCCGGTTGTCGGTATCTGGATGAGAATAGACACTTCATAACAAGGGATACCACATATTGTGATCTATCCTACTATCGTACACAAACCGAGATGTCAGATTAATCCGCTTTCAAAAAGCAAGTTCTTATCAAAGATATTGAATCCTTACCCAAACAGGCAACTTAAATCGTAACTACTCACGTAGTCAGGCTGAAGCTGTTTAGACTGAAGGCTGAAGGGGTCAGAAAAGCACGATTGCCGTACTTTGGCGGAAATATCGGATTCTTGCATCAAACATGGCTTTTAAATGCGCTTTTTCCTAACAGCCTTCAACCTATCCACCTGAGCAGTTACCTTAAATCAGCAACAGACCTGCAGCAGTCTTTGAACATTGCAAAGACCGTTACAGGTCACTTTAAGAGCCGGAAATCAAATGACTAAACACAAAAATGAAAATACCGATGCCCTTTTGGCAGATTCCCCGTCAGATGAGTTCACTATCAGGTGCCCAAGGCTTGGACATCAGATCAATTTTCCCTATTGCCGGTCTGAAAACAACGGGCTTCCCTGTTTTAAAACTCTTGACTGCTGGTACAATCACTTTGATGTTCATGCCTATCTTACGGATAAATTGACGGAAAAAGACTTTAAAAAAGTCTTTTTGAACAAGGGAAAACCCAAAATTCTGTCGCTGTTTGATTTGATTGAACAGGCCAAAGAGAGAAGATGACCTGCCCGGATTCCCGGATTTACAGCTTTGAAAACCATGTTGTTGGACCCATAAAATATGAAAATACGGAGTATTATAAAATCTATAAAAATTTCATGAATAATCCCAGTGTATTCATAAAAACCGAACCTGTTTGATGGAGTGGTAATGAAGCGTCTTTCAAACAAGGCTTTGAATACGGTGAGTGTGCCGGATAAATTTCATCATGTTTTTCTAAACGCCCAGAATTACGTGAGAAACTATTTCAGTACCTTTCAACGTGACCCGAAAAAAGGGTTGATCAAATATTCAGGTGAACGGTACATCCTTGTCAGGGCCGCATCCATGTCAAAAGAATTTTTTGATATGATGGCACTCTTGTATAAAGACCGGGGTGAAAAAGAGGCAAGGAACCTTTCGTTTAATTTTCTTTTTGATATTGCCCATTCCATTGGAAAGGCCGATGCAAAAAGCTTTTTTTTAAAAATGAAGGTGAGTGACCCCATTGAAAAGCTTTCAGCAGGACCGGTTCATTTTGCCTATACCGGGTGGGCCTCTGTAAAAATACATCCATTGTCCAACCCTGTACCGGATGAGAAATTTTACCTGATTTATGATCATCCTTATTCATTTGAAGCCCATGCATGGCTGGAAAAAAAAGAAAAACCCGATTTTCCGGTTTGCGTTATGAATGCCGGATATTCTTCAGGCTGGTGTGAAGAAAGCTTTGGTGTTTCCCTTGTAACAGCAGAAATCGAATGTCGGGCAAAAGGAGACAAGCACTGCCGGTTTATCATGGCCCATCCTTCAAAGATAAAGAATTATATCAACAAGTATAGCAAAAAAGCATATATCAAATTCGAACATTATAAAAAAATTGATATTCCTGAATTTTTCAAGCGGAAACGCCTTCAAGACGAACTGAGAAAACATAAGGCCCATCTTGAGGAGCTTGTTCAAAAACGAACCTATAAACTGACAAAAACCAACCGGCAACTTGAGGAAGCCAACATTGCCTTAAAGGTTGTGTTAAAACAGATGGAACAAAAAGAGAAAAATGATAAGGAACGTTTTTTAACCAACATAAAACAATCCATCATGCCCTATCTTAAGCAGCTTGCGGAAACAAACGTAAGCAAAGGACAACAAGTACTTTTAGACAGGCTTGAAAAAAATATCAATCAAATCGCTTCCCCTTTAATCTCAAGACTCTCATCAAATTACCTGAACCTGACTCCAATGGAGATCAAAGTTGCAACGCTCGTAAAAGATGGTGTTGTAAATAAGGAAATAGCTCAAATCCTGTACGTTTCCTTAAATACGATCACATCGCACCGGTATAAAATAAGGACAAAGCTTGGGTTGAAAAACAAAAACATCAACCTGCGCTCCTATTTGCTTTCCCTT
Organism: Desulfobacterales bacterium; assembly: GCA_030613225.1. The sequence continues at coordinate 808 of JAUWMJ010000172.1, read as the reverse complement.
GAAGAATAGTGGTTTTTTATCACTATTTTCTCACCATATTTACAACCTTGACCCTTCACCTTTAATGATCCTATAGAAAGTCATAGAATTTTTTATTAATTTTTATTAATAATAAGGAGGACTATCATGAAAATACTCGTCAGTGATCCCCTCTCCAACGTAGGCATTGAAATCTTTCAAAACACACCCGGCATTGAAGTTGATGTCAAAACCGATCTAACCCCGTCTGAGCTTGACGAGATCATCGGTGTTTATCACGGGTTATCCATTCGAAGTAAAACAAAAGTGACTGAGGATATGCTTTCCAAGGCAAAAAATCTCAAGGTCATCGGCAGGGCCGGCATCGGGCTTGATAATGTAGACATTCCCGCAGCGACCCGGGCAGATATCGCCGTGATGAACACCCCTTTCGGCAACACGATTACAACGGCAGAACACACCATTGCATTGTTAATGTCCCTTTCTCGTAATCTGCCAAGGGCAACGGCAACCCTGAAAGACGGTAAATGGGAGAAAAAAAATCTCAGGGGTCGAGAAATATTTAACAAAACACTCGGACTTGTTGGTATCGGCAACATCGGAAGTATTGTGGCAGACAGGGCAATGGGACTTAAAATGAAAGTCATCGGGTTTGATCCTTATCGGGAGCCTGAAACCCTGGAAAAACTGGGCATCAGACCGGTCAGTTTTGATGAAGTTTTGACTGAGTCGGATTATATTACCATTCACACTCCAAAAACATCTGAAACCACCAACATGTTCAACAAGGAGACCCTGTCAAGGATGAAACAGGGTGCCATGCTGATCA
>JAUWMJ010000208.1 GCA_030613225.1 Desulfobacterales bacterium | reverse complement strand
CTGTGTACTTTCCATCATTGCCTGCAGGGATCGACTCGCCTCGGTTTGGGTTTCTAAAAATTTTTGATGGGTTTCGGCAGTCTGCCTTTGAAGATCCTGCATCGATTTCAGGCCTTGTTGAACAAGACTTAATGAATCGATAATAAAGTTCGAATGATTTTGATTGTTGTTTTCCATTATGTGTAGCTTTCCGTCGATATAATCTGCGTCAATATTTTCTCTTTGTGAAACACGGCTTTCAGGCTGCCGCGGCGGTATATCGGATTTATCATTTATTAGGTTGTTTTTGATTTCGGCTGCGGGCCTTATGTTTTTATATTCAGGTTTACTGTTTTTCGGGTAAGCAATTTTAGCTTCAGGTTTAGCTTCAGGTTTCGGTTTTACGTAATTTGCTCCTGAAATAGGAATGCTCATTATCTGCTTTCTTGCTTTTAAAACAGGATGTTCCCATTTGCTTAATTCAACAGGATATCCCAAAGATGCCAGATGACAAAGTGTTGCTGCAAGATCCGAAACTCCGAAGCGAGTTCCCGAAGATCTGTCCATGGAAATCGATGTAAAATCGTGACCTGCTAAAATAGATTTCACAAGACCGGTCATAACTGACCTGGGGCCGACTTCGATGAATGTTTTAACCCCTGATTTAAAAAGATTTTCAATTTCACTCTTAAAATCTACAGGCCGAAGAAGATGTTCACCTAAAATTTCTTTTATTTTTTCAGTATCTAAAGGATAAGGAAGCCCTGTTGTGTTAGAGAAAACCGGGATATCTGAAGGGGTGATTTTGATATCTTTTAAGTGTTCGGCAAAAGGTCTTTGCGCATCTTTTACAAAGATGCTGTGGAATGCGGCTGATACCGGCAGTTTTACAGTTTTAAATCCTTTTTTCCTGCATATTTTATCAGCGCGGGAAATGTTTTTAGTCGATCCTGAAAGAACACCCTGGTCAGGGCTGTTTCTGTTTGCAAGAATTACATCCAGGTTTGCATCTGAAATCAGATCATCAAGTTCGTCAAGGGGAGCTTTAACAGCCAGCATACTGCCGCTGTCATGATTATTATTCCTGCCTGCTTTTGCCATAAGCTGGCCCCGGCAGTTTGCAAGAAAAGAAAAAGTATCTTCATCGATCCACCCTGCAGCGCAGATTGCTGCCAGTTCACCAAAGCTGTGTCCGCATGTAGCGTCCGGTTTTATGCCGAATCGCCTGAGAATTTTCAGCATTGCCAGGCTGATGGCTCCAATGGCAGGTTGAGCAATCTCGGTTCTTTTTAAATTTTCTTCCTGAGTCGCCTTTTCTTCTTTACTAATGGCAGGTACAGGATAGATAAAATCGCTTAGGCGAGATTTCCCTTTATATTTTCCATTTGCTTTTTCTATAGTATCAAGAGCTTCCGGAAAAATGCAGGCCAGATCACGGCCCATGCCGACATATTGGCTTCCCTGACTTGGGAAAACAAATGAAATTTTTCCAGGCGGCTTACTTGAGCCATAATAAATATTATTTTCATTCCAGCTTGATTTTTCCTGGTTTGCTTCAAAAGCATCGATGGCTTTTGAAAAAAGGGCGGAAAGATCTTTAGAATGTTCAAGGACTAACAAAAGCCTGTATTGATCTTCAGGTGAAAAATTTTGCCTTGTTTCGGCAGCCTTTATTGCAATATCTTTAAAAGGCAAGCCGCTTTCAATAAAGGCTTTGAAATTTATGAAACGTTCTTTAAGTTTATTTTGGCTCGAAGCTGACAGGGCAACAATTTCGACTGAACCGTCCCAGGAAATCTGCTTTTTATTCGGTTCGTATTCTTCCAGAACTACATGGAAATTACTTCCGCCGAATCCAAATGAGCTGACGCCGGATCGACGGGGATGCTCTTTATCAGCAATCCAGGGCCGGGTATCGGTATTAAGATAAAAAGGAGATTTGTCTATATCAAGGCCGGGATCAGGGTTTTCAGCTTTCAATGTGGGAGGCAGTACTTTATTATAAAGCGAAAGAGCGGATTTGATAAGCCCGGCAGCCCCTGCAGCAGCCTTGGTATGACCTATCATTGATTTAACGGAACCGAGTGCGCATTTATTGACATTGTCGAAGGATTCACTGAAAACCTGGCGGAGTGCTTTGAATTCCACCATATCTCCAACTATGGTTCCGGTGCCGTGAGCTTCGATAAGCCTGACAGTAGCGGGATCGATATCTGAATTCCTGTATGCCGTTTGGAGTGATTTTGCCTGCCCCTCCGGTTTTGGTGCATAAATGCTTTGCGATCTGCCGTCGCTTGAAGTTCCAAGAGCCTTTATTACAGCGTAAATCCTGTCTCCATCTTTTTTCGCATCTTCAAGTCTTTTAAGAACAAGAAGACCGACTCCTTCTCCAAGCACCGTGCCGTCAGCATCTTTTGAAAATGGTCTTGCATCTCCGGTCGGTGAAAGGATATGGGTCTTTGAAAAACACATATACATGAAAATGTCATTGAGCGTGTCGACTCCACCGGTGATAACCATGTCGCTTTTACCGGATATAAGTTCCATGAGGGCAAGGTGTATGGCGCTCATGGAACTGGCGCATGCTGCGTCAACAACACAGTTGGTGCCGCCAAGACCAAGGCGGTTACATATTCTTCCTGCTACAACATTTCCCAAAAGACCGGGAAAGGAGTTTTCCTGCCATGAGACATATGAATCGGATATTTTATCAATTACTCTTTCAGTTGTTTCATAAGAGACGCCGGCTTCTTTAAGGGCTCTTCGCCATTTCGGAAAACCAAGTCTTGAACTTAAAGGTATGACAAGTTCCTGTGTTCCGGTAATGCCAAGTATTACGCTGGTTCTGTCCCTGTTAAATGATCGGTCATTGCCGTCGCCATAGCCTGCGTCTTCAATGGCAATTTTAGCTGCCATCAGGCTAAGGAGCTGGGAAGTATCTGTTGCTTCAATGGAATTGGGCGGAATCCCGAATTCGGCAGGATCAAAAGATAATGGAGGAATAAAGCCCCCTCGCTTACAATAGGTATGATCCGCTTTTTTTGGGTCTTTATCAAAGTAGTCTTCAGTAGACCAGTGGGTTTCAGGGATTTCAGTTATGCCGTCTTCGCCGCGGGAAATAAGGCGCCAGTATTCCTTGACGCCCGGAGATTTCGGGAAAAAACATCCCATACCTATAATGGCGACAGGAATATTTGGTATTGTTTTGATATTATTCAATATTTAAAACCACGTTTTTTGGGTGTGGTCAGAGATAACTGATTTTGCTTGGGCAAATAAGAGTGCCTAAAGTGAGCTAAAGTGACTAAAGTGTCTAAAGTTAAGGAATTCTGTCTATTATATCTTACTCTTCTGCCTTCTATCCCTACCATAATAATCAAACTAATATAACGCATAAAAACCATATTTGCAAGCACTTGACAATAAATAATATGGTTGATAAGGTGGTATAACAACTTATCAAGATAAAAAGATGATCAAATTTTACACAAACAGGGAGCTGTCCCAAAAACTGAAGATTAATCTTGCCAGGTGGAAACGCTGGTCCCGTGAGTTTCTGCCGCCTGATCCGCTGGGTGGCATGCAATCCGGGTATGCAAGACAATATTCAATAGATAATGCTTTTAATGTCTATCTTGGCGGCCATTTAGTCGGTGAACTTAAATATACTATTCCGGAAGCAAAGAAAATACTTGAAGATTTAAAAAAGTGGCTAAAGGACAACGATTTTTACATAAATACTAAAAACGCCGGGAAAACCGGAAAAGATGCAAAAGACTTTGTTAAAGAGTATATCATATTTATTTTGCGGGAAAATGATTTAAAAAACAGTTCAAGCATTTTTTCATACAGGATCCGTGGGATAATAAATAATATACCGGTCGATTATAATGAGTACAGGGTTAGAGAGGAACGTTATATTGAGGAATATATACGACCCAAAGGACTCAAAAGTACGGCACAGGATATGAAAGTTGCAAAAATGCTTAATATCACCGAGGTTCAACGTTATTTTAAAATTTGTCTGAATTAAGACTAATGGTCTCGTAAAGGTCGAATTTACCACAGAGAACACTGAGCTCACAGAGATAACTAATTAATAAAACAAGCTATTCTCTGTGTTCTCTGTGAGCTCAGTGGTGAAAAATGACTTTTTACGAATTTATTGTATCAAAACCGCCCTCGACTTTTTCCCGTCAATTTTCAGAGTTATAGGCCTGTCTAGTTTTACATGCCTTAAATAATCGGTTTCACTTTCCGGCAGCAGAGAATTCAGCCATTTCCAGTCCAGAAAATCTTCATCATTTTCTTTTATTGTCAGGTAGCTGATACCAAGAGAGGTGATGTTGTGAAAGAAATGTGACCCCTGGGAGGGATCGGCCTTTAAGTTTTCCGCTGTTGTTTCGACTACTGCACCGATGCCTGAAATAGCGTTCCAGGTGACAGGGATTCCCAGCCACCGGTCAGCCGAACCCCACCGCCCAGGACCGATAAGAAGATATTTTCTGTTTTGATGCACCATCTGCCGGTTAATTTTTCCTATTTCACCGGCTATTTCAACGGTTCGTGCCGGGTCAAATGAATCAGGTCTGACATAAATGATATCTGTAATATCTTTAAATTTACCATTACCCAGGGCCATTGTTGAAAAACAGAAAGCGCTATTTATATCTTTTTCAGTGATTTCAACATCCATGTTATGCAGGCTTATGGCCATCGGTCTTATCTGAAGCAGGCTGAATTCCGGCTTTTTTTCCTTATTAAAATCGATATTAACGGAAAACTCGATTTCAACCGGAGACCCCATCCCTTTTCGTCCTATTTTCAGGATTTCTGTAAGGATCTGTGGGAGCGGAAAAAAATCATATTTTAATATGCGGGCAAATGTAAGAACCGGATAGCCGGGAACATTTCCTGTGTCACGTATCCTGTGTTCTTGGGGGATGTAAGTGCTGGAAAGATTAGCTACAGGTGCATGATCATGAACATCGTCTATTTCAAGTTTCGTAAGAGTATCGTCATCCGTTGCTTTGTCTTCCAATTCAAAGCATTCAGGCGATTCAAAGCATTCAGGCGAATCGACCATTTTCAGTGCATAGAAAAACCTCTGTGAGTTTTTTAAAATATCATCTACAGTGGAAAACTGTGGCAGAAATTGTGGATATTTCGGTGAAAAGCGAAGTGATGTTTCGCCTTCAACTACTGTTTTTCCCAAACCGAGTGCAATATTTGCGATGCCCTCGTCCGGTTTCATATGGGATATGGGATAGAAGTTGTAAGACTGGGCAACCCCTGAAAGCGCCGGATAGAAATAGTCGCCTTGCCGGCTTCCGCTAAGCTGCTGTATGATAACAGCCATTTTTTCATCTTCTGTTCTGTGCAGAGTACTTTTGGCATAAGCCCTTGGTGTTTCAAGATATGTGGAGGCATATACAAGTTTTATTGCTAGAACAAGCTGCATGAGCCTCTGGTCAAGGTCAGGGTCTTGATTTGGCAGCATGTAAGTCTTGTAAATGCCGGCAAAAGGTTGAAATTGTGCGTCTTCAAGAAGGCTTGAAGATCGAATGGCCAGAGGATAGTTTATATGTTCAAGAAATAATTTAAGGTCGCTGTGAAGCGAATCAGGCAAGGAGGATTGTAAAAATATTTCAGTAATCTGGTTATCACTGAAGTCACTGGTTGGAATATCTTTAAGGTTGTTTTCGCTGATAAATGAATCGAAAATTTCTGTTGAGATGACAAGGGTCTTTGGAATGCTGATGGTTATATCTTCGAATTTTTCCTGGATATAAGGATTTTTCTTAAGCTGGGTAGACATAAATGCAAGCCCTCTGGCTTTTCCACCTATAGAACCCTTGCCGATTTTGATGAAATCTGCATCCGGGTCAAAATCACCGGAAACAAAATCGGCAATAATACCTTTTTGGAGTTCTTTCCGCCTTTTATGAATACAGGTTACAAGGTAATCTTTTCTTGCCTTTACGGTCTTAAAATCGGAAGGTTTGATAGGCCTTAGAATTGAGGCAAGTAAAATTTCCGAGCGGGCCATGAGCCATCTTGAAAAATGATTCCTTACTGCATG